>JACUTQ010000179.1 GCA_014859725.1 Methanosarcinales archaeon
AAGGGTCTGTTTCGCCATGCCTGAGCCGGTTCATCCCCACGTGTGTGGGGAACTCCATACATATTACTGGTAGGTAAGAATATAAACCGGTTCATCCCCACGTGTGTGGGGAACTCTCTTCACCTTTTATACTATTAAAGCGGAAAGCTCTTGCCCGTATCCCCCCCTTGCAGACAATATTGTATTATAATAATATTAATATTTAAACCATATTTATTATTAATTGCCATGATATTGTCACCAACACTATATTTCATCAGATATATCAGCCGTTCGGCAAAAACGATACCAATTTAATCCCATCCATGTCCACTGGCACGCGCCTGTTATCCCCGAGAGTAACAAAATCATAACCAGCTTCATTTTGCGCCCTCCACACCATAACCGCATTACCCTCACCCAGTCCCTTTTTTACATTTTCCCAGACCATCTCCCGTACCTTCACAGAAAAATCACCTACATAAACACCTGCACGTATTTCAAGCATCCATACTGCCAATCTCCCGCGAAGACCTGGCGGAGCATTTTCAGTTACGATGACCAGCATCACCAATCCCCCTTTCCTCAGGAATCGCAGGCTGCAAAGCATCAGGCGCCGCTTTCGGAAGGGAAATACCTCCAGCCGCCAGAATCTCCTCAATAGTGGGAATTATATTTTTAAGCAATTTTGTCTCCCTGAATGCATCCCTGCATGCCCTGCGCACCATGCCTTCAGGATCTTTTGGATGTTGAGCTGCAATACTAAAAGCTACCGGCACAACGGTCTCAAACTTAAACAGGTCAGCAATGTCATATACGAACGAAAGAGGTTTTCCGGTATGCACAAAACCAATCGCAGGTGCATATCCAGCAGCCAGCACCCCGGCTTCCGTGACACCATACAGGCAGGCAGTGGCAGAACTCAGGCAGCGGTTAGCAATATCCCCGCTTCCCCATTCCCTGCTGTCATACCGCCGTCCTTTCCATTCAATCCCGTAACGTTTAGCCATTAACTCATACATTTTCTTCACCCGCGCGCCCTCCATGCCGCGCAACTGCTCTACATTGCTGCCAGGAGGAATATCATCATCAAACCTGAATTCATACATCCTGCGAACCACTTTGAGCCGCAGCCCCTCATCAAGAGCCAGTTTCGCCTGGTACAGAAGACGGTCTGAACGCGCGCCGCCGGGCTGTCCGGCTGAATACAGGCGCACTCCCGCCTCACCGACCCAGATTAGCAGGCATCCCACACGTGCAGCGAGAGCCGCCGCAGCATGGGATACACGGGAGCCGGGCTCAAGCATCAGGCAAGCCACACTCCCGATGGGGATATGGGTGCGTACTCCGTTTTTGTCAACAAGGACAAATGCTCCGTCAAGGACATCAAGCTCCCCCTTTTCCAGGAATAACAGGGAGATTCGTTCTTTGATTGCTATGGGTTTGAGTTTGGGGAGCATTGATTTGCCTCAGATTGATGAGCAATAAAACAAAAATTAGATTTTTGCAAGTGTTAATAATCCACATCCGAAAGCTTTTGCGGGGCCAATACCTTCAATCATTTTGTTGACCAATGACTTCGCTTCAATAACTGTTAAAATACCTGAATAGGTGACAGTTTGAATTTTGCCGACGTGGTTTTGATTTCCTTTATCTTTACGGAAGTATAGTAAATCCTGTCGAGCTAAAGAAACTTCCTTAATATCTGCTATACTCTCAAACTGTCGGCTAAGCCATGCAATAATTTCGTCTTCATCAATAATAGGCACTCTGACTTTGCCTTGATTTGTCGTTTTTCCACCGGAGTCTTTGATTCTTTTAGTTGGATTAGCACGTAACAGGAATCTATAGCTTGCTCCATTTATAATGCCATTAAATTGAACTTTTTTGGGCGTATTTAACAGCACTAATTCGCCGTTTGCTGGGTGTGGCTCATCACTGGATTGTAACAATATATGTTGCACACCGTTTTGTCCCAGATTTTCAACTCGAAATAGAAATGAGCGTTTTTCATCACCTTGATCTGGAAATAATTGCCATATTATTTTATGTAGCAAATATGGGTTGACTGGCTTTATAGAATTAAGCACACATTGACTATAATACATAGCTATCTCCCAGGATGTAGAGCGTCCGTGTAGCAAATTGTCTTACTGGATCTTCGATTGGAACATCACGAATTCGCATCGGAGCAGAACCTTGTAACTTTTGTTCACTATATATCGTACCCTGCTTTGGTTCGATTTGGGCGAGTGCATTTTGTGCACTATCAGCTGCGACAATCGTTTCAAATAAAGGGTGTTGTATGGGACAGGAACGACGTCCTAAGGACGGGGTATAATGCGGTTTTTGAATGGCAGCTTTAACTTGTTCCAGATCAAACACTGGATTCTTCCTGAAACCTAATGCTAATGAAAACTCAGCATCACATAGATATTCTCGCCGAGAAATAATTGCATCTGGTCTTGGTGCACCATCGACCTTTCGTGCATCCAGTACAGTATGGAAATCAGTCATTTTTTGCATGGTCAGAGTTTTTTCCTTGGGATGGCCAAATTGTTCTGTCCGAACCTTGCGCCGATCAGCCCTCACCGTAAGCTCAAAACTTGTGTTTAAGTTTGCTCTGCCCTGTATGTCCGCCCTGTCTATACCAATACAAGCTCCCAGTAAGCCGACAACTGCACTGCGGGTAGGGAAAATATGACTGGGGCGGTAATCCTCAAAGGTATGACCACCCCAGGCTTGCATAGCCCCTTGCAACTTGATTATCAAATAATCCTGCATGGTTTATGTCCCGGATTAGTTCCCGTTACTTTTCAACCATTCTTTCAATGCTGAAAAGTCATTGCCTTTATTGGTTACATTTTTTTTTATCTCACATTTCTTTGTGCTAAAGCAGGCTTGTTTGTCATCCTTTAATCCATAGGCTTTACAGATGGCTTTATGGTAGTTTACAAATGCGTTGATAGATGGTGTCATTAATCCATCAGTAGCTGCTTTGACAGGATTCTCAAAAGCATTTGCCAATGAAATGGGCTGATCACTGAAACTGACAAATGCAAAATCAGCTAAATTAAATGCTGCAAATGAATTTTGCTTAGCAGAAGGCACAACAGTCGCCAGCAGGTGAAGGACATGCGCTGCAATTTCTAAAGCTTGCTCGCGTTTGACATCGCCTAAATTTTCCTGCAATTGCCTTATATTTAAGCTTGCATATCTATAGAATACACCTGAGCTAAATTCAGTAGTATCCAAATGTGCTGAACCAGTTTCACCAGTATCTTTATTGAGGTCATCCACAGCGGTAAACCAGTCAATATCGCCATCAACAGTATGCGTAGTAATTGCGTGGGCGACAGCAAGAGAGGCATCGACAATGGTCATAATACCGGATGTTGCCATTCTACCCGATAGTGCAATATCCTGTCCATTTTGCAATGTCTTACGAAATATTGATAGTTTAGTCTTATCTTCAATTAGCTTTTTTTTATCAGTTGCATTTTTCCAGGCTTTTTCAAATTCTTTATTGTCTGGATTTTCCTTTTGTAACTGTTGATATAGTTGACAATATGATTCTACTTCAGAGACAACCCATGCGGCTACCGCACCAGACTGTGTATCCACTTTAATTTCTGACTCTCCTGAAATCAATGAAATTACAGATTTGACTATATTTTCGGGATATTTATCATGCAAAATTTTCACATATTTTTCAGTCAATTGACCTAATTGTCGAGTTCGATCACTGGGCTGACTAATATTTTTCTTGTAATAATCCGATTGTCTAATTGCCCGCTTTAAACTTTGGCTTGATATCCGCGTTCTTTTTGTTCCACCAAAAACAGCAGTTTTTTGCATGTTCATGTCATCCCTATTAAGATTGGATGGGCTATGCGAAATTAAAATGTGGTAGTTTATATAATTCTTTTCGTCCATGTTTTATTCCTCATCTTTTGATTTTATAAAGAAATTTTGAATTAAATGTTTTTTTGAGATATTATTCCAATAAAATA
>JACUTQ010000180.1 GCA_014859725.1 Methanosarcinales archaeon
GAGAGATAACCTTCTGTGCATAAAAAAGCAATTTGTCCCAAAAACAACTGATTCTAAACATAACCTACCAGTCTATCCTAATCTGGCAAAGAATTATGTGGTAACTAAAATTAATCAATTATGGGCGGCTGATATAACATATATACGCCTTGTACAGGAATTCATATATCTCGCAGTTATAATCGATGTATTCAGCAGGAAGTGTATTGGATGGAAATTGGGCAGGGATATTGATTCAGAACTAGCTCTGGAAGCACTGAATATGGCTTTAGCAGATCGCAAGGATAAGGGCATTTTCAACCTCATTCATCATTCTGACAGGGAGTTCAATATGCCTCATGGAAGTATGTTGACAGACTTAAAGAAAATGGTATCAAGATCAGCATGAGTCGAAAGGGAAATCCATATGACAATGCATTTGCTGAGAGTTTTATTAAGACTTTGAAATATGAGGAGGTTTTAAGTAGAAATGTTTCTTAACTAGTTGTACACAAAATGGGGTTCACTCCCCCCCGATTTCTACGTAGATACCATGCCAAGAACAAAAGTTTATTTAATACAAATACAATTTCAATATTAAAGGAGGTTAGATTTATGAACTTATTATGGACAATAGTTATGATTCTGGTAATCCTCTGGCTATTGGGATTTTCGCTCGGTTTGGTTGGTGGCTTAATCCATATATTGCTGGTTGTTGCTATTATCGTTATATTGATCAGAATAATCCAAGGGCGCAAACCTTTGTAACCATTCCGGTTAGAAGGGTGAATAGCGATAAAAAAGCACAGGTCAAAGATATGATAGGATTCCAGGAAGAAATAGCAAAGATCCAGACCGCCATAGCTGATTTCAAGTCAGGGCAAAATTTGAATATTGCGATAATATCTGAACCCTTTGCTGGAAAGACGACCTTCCTTGGTGCGATCGAAAAGATGAACCCGCAAAAGGTAACAAGGCTGTCATTTTCATCGATACTTAAAAATAAAGAAGACAGCAAGATCCCTGAGAATTCAAAACGAGTCGTGATAATCGACGATTGTAATTTTCTTTATGAACGCAAGATCGGCGGTTTTGAAACTCTGGAGTATTTTTTAAGATCAACAGTATCTTCCAGTAACATCTTCATTACAACGTGGAACCTCTATTCATGGAATTATCTTGACGAAGTTATCAAAATTGAGGAGTATTTTCCGGTTCAGATAAAGCTGCCTAAATTCACGAAAGATCGAATTAAAGAATTTATATTATCAAAGTATGAAGAGAAAGAGATAAAATTCGAGGAGGACGTTGCATTTCAAAAAGAGAAGGTTTTTGAACCTAAGAAATTAACAATTTCAATAAAACCTCTGGAAAAAACCATCAATATACCTTATTTTAAAATAAATTATAGTCTCATTAAATTCAGATTATTAAAAAAAGAAGAAAAAGTTGGTATTGAGGATATAATTTTTGAAAAGATACATCGCATCTCAAATGGAAATCCGGGAGTGGCAATGATCATATGGGAGAAAAGCCTTGAATATCCGATCATCAAACCAAGTAAAATAAATGATGTATCCTTTAATATCGATCTTGATTATAAAGAGTCATTTGTTTTATTTCTTATTCTATCCATGAAATCCATCAATAATGATAAACTTTCAGATATCTTGGGACCTGATTTTCAGGTCGATAAGATGATTTTTGGTTTGTCTAATCAGGGTTTGATAACAGTCGATGATATTTCATGCAATATAAAACCAGAAGCAATAAAAAGCATAATAGAATACCTGAAAAAATTAAGGATGGTGTGGTAAATGGCCGATAACATGGTCTCACTGCCGATTATCGATACAGGGGCAATAATATCCTCAATACTGTTAATCCTCATAGCGTATCTGTTTATTCGAGTTATTACATTCATTCTGGTATTTATCTCAGAACGTGCTGGTCAATATAGAATAACTGTTAAAATGGTTCTTCCATTATTGAAATTCTCAATATATGGAATTACAATTTATTATATATTAGTAAATATTCTAAAATGGGAATCCAGCCAACTTATTCTTTTCGGCGGTCTTTTTGGTGCCGGAATTGGCTTTGGTCTAAAAGATCTGTTTGCTGACATAATCGGTGGAATAGTAATTTCACTTGAAAAACCTTACCAGGTTGGAGATAAGATCAAAATAGAGGAGTATTACGGTGAAGTAAGTGACATAGGAATACGGGCAACAAAACTTGTCACACCTGACGATAATCTCGTATCTGCTCCCAATTATCTGATTTTTACCCAGGCAGTGGCAAGCGCGAATGCCGGGGCGTCAGAGATGATGGTGGTTATTGACCTGTTCATAGATCCATGTTCAGACGCAGTTTTGGCTATGAAGATTTTAAAAGAATCAGTAGTGACCTCACAATATGTTTATATTTCTAAGAAGCGTCCTTTCACAGTTCTTTTAAAAGATTACCCTTTTTACAGACGTTTGCGCGCTAAATCTTATGTGAACGACCTGAGATATGAGTTCGAATTCGAATCTGAGGTTACAAGAAGGGCCTGGATTGAATTTTCTAAAAATGGCATTAAAGCCCCGAATGTAAATATTTTAGAGGCTGGAACTATCAGCCAGGCAAAATAAAATGTCTGTTAAGAAAAGGTCAACAAAAACAGGTCTTCCTCCGAGTGTTTTAATACATATAGACTTTAGTTTGAAAGATCATAAAAAAAGAGCCCTTTGCCTAACGCTTTATGTTGCCACCAAGAAAATTTAAATAAAACTTACGGATTTGGAATCTTTCAAAACAGTCTCCAGTCCAAGTCTAGAGAAAAGTCTCATCTGATCTAAATTCATTGTCTCAAATATAAACTGCGGTTCTACCTCACCTTTTTTCACCAGAGCAACTCTGATCTTTTCCAGTTCTTCAATTACTCGCGTCTCAGAGAGTATCTCATTCTGCTTATTCAGTTTCCAGAGCAAAAATCTATAGAAAGTCAATCCCATTACACAAAGAAATGAATGAACCTTTATCCTTTTATCTTTCTGTAGAAAAAAAGGTTTCATAGGAATTATTATCCCACATTCCAGACCTTTAGAAAATCTACGAAACAGTTAGGGAGGTTCCACAATGTTCGCAGAGATATGTAAAGTAACCACGACTCTCATCCTTACAGGAGAGCATTTTGTTAACTTCTATAATTTCGACATCGCGAAGTTCGTCTTTATACTCAAGGCTAAACGCGTCGCCGAGTAGCCGGAGGCCGTTACCGGCCTCAAGCCCTCTAAGAACCGGACTTGTAACTTTCATTTCATCCGGCTCAAGCATTCCATAACCCTTTCGGGCAGCAGTTATCGTTTCGATAATTGCTTTTGTAATTCCGGTCTGTAGTCTATTAACGTTTTAAACGTCTGTAAGTCTCTCGCATTTAAGCGTCGTTGAGTATCTTACATTTCAATCGATTTGCCTCCGTTCATACAATGGAACACCAATAGTAAGTCTGCATCCTTTCGGATTAAGGCAAATTTTGAACCTCTATGCAACTAATTACAAGTTGCCTTTCGCTTTTTACCAATTCCTCTAACCTCTGCACCATCGTCACCTTCACAGGCTTCCTACCCAAATACTGGGAGTGCATAGGTCTTACCAAGTTCTATATCACGAATAATTATGTAAACCTTAGAAGCCATCTGTAAGCCGAGAACCCTTTGTTCATTCCCCATAATGTAACTGGAACCATTATGGTCTGGTTCTGTACCTTTTGGTTTAAGCGTAACAGTCCGATTTCGCTTATTTAATCTAACGACTCTTATGATGATTCGCATTACACTCTTCACAGTTTACTTATCCTAGCAGTTAGTCCGAATTTGGACTTTCTGACTTTCCACATTGTCCTGTGGGCCTAACACCTAAACGTTACCATTGACGCATTCCACAGTAGGATTACTCCGAATGAAAGGAGTAGCCAAAGGGCAATTCGTAATATAACTTCTTGTCGCAACCAG
>JACUTQ010000181.1 GCA_014859725.1 Methanosarcinales archaeon
ATCTTCATGCACGGTTCTGTGAGGGGGCTCATAGTAACCTTGGGGCTATTACCCCGAAAGAGGTGCGCTATGGGCTCTACTCGACATGCGCACGGATAAAAAATAAATCCCTGAAAATCAGTCAGATCAGTGTCATCCGTGTTCGATTTAAATTAAATTGGAGAATCGTATGAAATCATTGGTCTTTTGGAAAATAATACATACCGACTCTGTCAAACTCCTTAACCGATGACATATGCAGCAGCACCCTACCAGCTCGCTGCGGATCTTGTGCTCGATAAAAAAGGGCGCCGACGTTGCAATAATGGCATCCCTGAATTTTGATTCGGCGTTGGTGAGTACGTGCTTATCCAAACCATCATTCGGACTTGGATTTATAAGGATGATTGATTTGGAAAAATAAAGTCAAGCTCCGGCCATGTCCCGCAGAATGATCTGAGCCTGTGGCAAATTCGATAAAATTCTTTATTTTCTCATATTAAGCAAAACAAGCAGTTATTTTCGCAAAAAATTAAAGGCGAAGGCGCCGATTCGACAGGATAACTGGATCTACAGGATAATTTATCTCCCATCCTGTAAATCCTGTAAATCCTGTCTGAAAATTATAAATCACACTAAATTAATTTGTGGCGCTTCCGCAAAACACAATGCACCGTCGTATCGCTTTGTGCGCCAGCGATGTGATGGAGAAATTAGCAACGAACTCGATACGAACTCAAGACGACTGGAGTTCGTTCCAGTTCGTACAAGTTCGTTGTTGATGTTATTGTTGAATTTAAGTTGGTCAGAGCTTCATATATAGAATTTTTTGGGATTTGAGTTTTTATCAGGTTTTGTTTTGGATTTTTAAGCTATCTTATCAGATTTGCTTTGGGCTCATGTCATACTGCCCTCCCACAAGCTCTCTGATCCTGTCCGCCATCCTGGCTCCAACATGCTCCACTCTCATGAGCTCTTCCCGCGGCGCGGTCATGATCTTCTCCACGCAGCCGAAATGACTGAGCAAATTCCCTGCCACCACAGGCCCGATACCAGGCAGTGATGAGACAATATATTCTTTCGCCTCACTCTGTGATAGATGACTGCGTTTTTTGTGCAAATTGAAAGGTCGATTTCTGTTTTCCTGCTCCTTTGCAGCGATCATGGTGATGACCTGTGCAGTATCTGCCTCATTAAGCGTGTAGAGAGTGGGGATGCGCATAAGTGCAATGGTGTTGAGAATGCCCTGTACCGCCAGAGGATGCACCCTGCGGCTTAAAAAGAAGAACGGATCACCACCTTCGATGACCAGGATCGGACGTCTGTACGACCTCGCCAGGTCCTTAAGCTGCGAAAACAGCTCACGGCGCTCGAACAGGGTTGCAAAGAGGTCATCAACCGTTTTTCTTTCAAACGCCACACGGTCGCTTACAACATAGTCCCCCACTTTCAGAACAGCGGTTTCAATATCTGCACCGAGCCTGCCAAGTGCCTCAGCCACTCCGGAGCGCATTTCCCGATGATCGATTAATATCTTCATTCTCTAACCACCTTTAATGACAGCAGTTATGCAAATGAAGGGCTTTTTTATATAGTAATGCCGTGTGCGCGGTGAAAGTATCTGCCGGCAAATTACACTAACCTTATAAAACGCCCCGAACTCTTTCCCCCTTTCCTCTTATCCGGACCGTGGAGCATATTCTCCATTTTTACTGATTGATCATCCTGGCTGCTATGTTCTACATGGTTATTGTAGAACTCTTACTCAACCGTAATCAGCAGCAAGTCGCAGCAGGCTTGAGTTAATTCTGGCAGCCAGGCCAGGCTTAAAGTGATCCAGCTGGCCAGGGGATAGCAAGGACGGCCAGGCAGCTTCCGGCGCTGTCAGGGCTGCGGTGTGGGTCGGGCTGCCCTGCCTGGTTGTATGCACTTATCCAGGGCTGGCCTTCAAGCTTTGAGCTGCGGGCTGGGATGATTTCCAAGTACACAGGGTTCGCTCTTCCTTTTATTCAAGTCGCAGCGCATTGGAAAACCCGATAGAGATTAAAACTTTTACGTTGCGACAGGCAGTAGACATTACAGATGTCTGAAACGGTACATTTGTTTCAATCTCTACTGGGTTTTTATGTGGGGGAGATAATAACGCTCTTAACGCAATAGTTTAAATATTATTTTTGAAAATCATCTGCTAATTTTACCATTTTACTCATCCCATTTTCGTATCTGCTAATTACGCCTCTTTTTTCCAGATTTGCCAGTGTCCTTGAAAGAGTGGATTTCGGAATATCTGTTCTGGATGCAAGCTCAGCTTGATTCAGTTCACCAAATTCAAAAAGTGTTTTTGCGACTTCGCATTCACTGCCTTTCAGGATTTTTAGAATTTCCTTGGTATCACCTTTACGTGTAATAGCAGATATTTCAGTAGATTCCATTTGTACAGAGTTGGCGAAAACGGGAACATTATCACTCACAATATGTTCCAAATTTTTATTCAGTGTACTTTTGGAATCAAAAAACAGGAGGTACATAGTACTGATTCCGAGCAGAAAAGCGGAAACTGCAGCAATGAACATGTCCACAAGCGTATAAAAGCCCGGAATCTGACTTGTAACTACATCACTTCCCTCTACAAAAATCTTTATGGGTGTTGGAGTCGTCAGTTTCATACCTAAAATGAATATGGACGCTATGAATAACGCAGCTATGAACATTTGTTTACCTTGGATACTCATCGTCTCCTTTAACCACCCAATGATCCAATTTTACTTTAAACGTGTCAATAGTATTATTTCCATTATTACTGTAACTAATATTGTAACTATTATTAAATTGTTTTACCTCTTCAACAGCAATAACATTTTCACTGATGAGATTTACTATAACTTCATAATTTTTGTTTTCAATAACTATAATCATGTTGGCCACAATACCTTCCTGGTTTTCAATTATTCCACTCATTGGTATTGAGTATTCTTTTCCTTTGATGAGTTGTTGTACATTCTTATCAGATTCAGCTATCCTGATCGCCTTATCTAAAACTTCCTTACGTAGTTCTCTCTGGTCATCTAGTTTTTCCTTTGTTATATATTCAATAAAAATCTTCCCACTATCATCATCGGAAAAAAATTTGATTCCATAAACTCTTTCAGGCAATTTCATAGTTTGCACTATTTCCCCATCATGAATTAAATCTAAAGTTCTATTATTTCCATCGACTACGCCAATAAATGCAATTGGTCTCGGGGGCAATTGCTCTGTTACACCTGCTGCATATGCTATAAGGACCATACCGATACCTATTGATGTTAATATACTTAGCAATATTAATTTATTTATTATAGTCTTCATTTTATTGCATCCTATTATGCCAATAGATTGCTCACAAAGCCCGTTTCTGAGTTTTGCAGTCACTGATCATCATGGATTTTTCCATTTTCATGATACGTAAACACAAAAGTACTCTTTGCATGTTCATATTCAGCTAAGTGTTCGTTATAATGTTCTAATGATGTGAAATATGTAATAACATAGATATATTCGTCATTCTTTGCAATAATTTGTGTCTGGGTATAATTTATATCATTATATGTGTAAGAAACGTTTACTTCCTTTGCCTTTAATCCGCTTAATTTGGTTTCTTTTTTATAATTAATCTTAAGATTATTTGTATTTTCCTGTAACTGTTGAATCAAATCTGATATTACCTCATCAATTGAGCTATATTTTCCACCACTACCAGTTGATGATAAAATCTGTAAGTTCATTGTTATGTAACCATACTCATTTTTGTTCGGAGATATAAACAAAACATTTGATTTATTTTTCGGTATCATATCCCAATTCTTTGGATATTCAAATGAAAAATTAAAAGAATCATCCCTATAAATCAGATAATTATTCCCGTCACTCTCTGCAGATGTATTATTTATTAATGGACCATTTATTGACTCTGCAAAATGCATACATCCACTGATCAATATTGCTACGGCAAATA
>JACUTQ010000182.1 GCA_014859725.1 Methanosarcinales archaeon
GAATGAAAGGAGTAGCCAAAGGGCAATTCGTAATATAACTTCTTGTCGCAACCAGTTATGATTATCCTCAAATATCATTCGGACTGAAAGAGGACGACAAGTTTTTATGTCTTGGTGAAATAATAATTCTTGCATGTGTAGCTAACATACATAGCATTCCCTCATATTTGAGGGATTGCTTTTCTTCTCAACGTATCGGAGAAATAATACGGATTTTCATATCTTGATATTTGAGGAGAAATTTATACTTTATATACCATTAAAAAAAAGTAATTTCCAGGATTTGATATAGATGAATGAAAATATTGATGATGATGAACTTGATGAAATGGTCATGCGTGGCCCGACTATGCGGGAGAAGAAAGTATCTCACCATGATATGATGTTCAAAGCACTCTCCAATCCTATCAGGCGGAAAGTAATAGTCTCAATTGGTGCTTTTGGGAAATCTAGGTCAGAAATCGAAGAGGAGTTGGATATTGACAAATCATTGTTGAAATATCATATTGATTTTTTGAAAGAAGGGAAGTATATTATTCTTGAAGGTGATATATTCAGGCTTACGGATGAGGGACTTACTTTATTATCAAACATTTAATAGAGTATATTTATTCAATAATCCTTAAAATTATGCAGTATGTTTAAATTTATTTTGGATCCATCCATTTCATCAATGATACAGATCTTCAGATGTTTGCCAGATACCTTGACCATCTAATAAACATGGTACATCAGAAACAATTTCTTTTTTAAGAAAAGTAGACTATTTTGAATCCACTATTGGAAAATATATGCAATTATCCTGGCCAGGTAGATTGGGAATACAAGCGGGGCCAATTTTACCACAATAATAATTGTCATAATATTCAGGAAAAAGAT
Source organism: Methanosarcinales archaeon (assembly GCA_014859725.1). NCBI lineage: Archaea > Methanobacteriati > Methanobacteriota > Methanomicrobia > Methanosarcinales > Methanosarcinales archaeon. The sequence continues at coordinate 880 of JACUTQ010000182.1, forward strand.
CTTTCTCAATCGTTTGTTTTCAAATAAGTAAAGCACAACAATAATTAGGGGAATAAATACCAACAAAAGATAAACTTTCATGTTTGTTGTGATAAGTATGCTCAAATTTGAAAGTGTCGTTAATATAATTATTAGTGAAGTTGCCTCTCCTGCACTGTTCTCAATATTGGTACCAATGGAAATATAGGATAATATCAAAGTCAGGCCGAGTATAAATACACTGACAATGGTTATTACATCAATGTAATTCATCTGCCTTAATGACAACAGAAGGGATAATAGCATGGTCATAAATGATATTGACATACCCAGCAGTCGCATTGTATTGATTTCTTTATTTTCCAGGATTTTTTCCTGTGCTTTATAATCCATTACAATTTCCTACATTATATATCGGAATAAATGATATTTATTTATATGGTTGATGACATTTGTCGATTTAAGGGGGACTTAAATGAAAGAATATGATGTTCTTGTAGTAGGTACCGGTTCGGGGATGAGTATTGCTGCTAATGCCCTGGAAGAAGGAATGAAAGTCGCTGTAGTAGATAAAGATGATACCGGGGGTACGTGTCTTAACAGAGGTTGTATACCGTCAAAAGTGCTTCTGTACCCCGCTGATGTAGTACAGATGATCAGGGAATCACAGGCTCTGGGTATTAATGCATCCATTGCATCCATTGATTTTAATAAAATAATGGAGAGGATGTGGAAAACGGTGCTGGAGAGCAGGCATGAAATGGAGCTAGGCATAAAAGAAACAGAGAATCTAGATTATTACCAGGAGCAGGGTGTGTTTGTATCAGATTATACCATGAAGGTTGGAGATGAAATTCTCAAGGCAGATAAGATATTCCTGGTATCTGGCGGTCGTTCTACAGTTCCCCCGGTAAAAGGTATTGAGGACATTGATTACCTTGACAATACCAATGTGTTTGATATAAAAAAGCTTCCAAAAGACCTTATTATTCTGGGCGGCGGGTTCATCGCACTGGAATTTGCCCATTTCTTCTCGTCTATTGGAACCAGGGTCACGATAATAGGTCGGAATGTAAGGTTGTTGCCCCATACCGAGCCCGAGATATCCCAGCTAATAAAGGAAAAGATGTCCCAGAGAATGGATATCTTTACAGGATTCGAAGCTCAAAATGTTGAAAAAACCCTGAATAGGATCAAGGTTAGTGCCAGGAACAAAGAAACAGGTGAAGTAAAAGAAGTTACTGCCGAGCACATACTGCTGGCAGTGGGCCGTACATCCAATGCAGATCTGCTGGATGTGGCCAAAACCGGCATACAAATTGACGAGAAAGGGTGGATAAAAGTTAATGAATACCTGGAAACCAGCAAGAAGAACATCTGGTCATTCGGGGATGCGATAGGACAATATATGTTCAAACATGTGGCTAATTACGAGACCCAACTGTGCTGGAATAATGCCTTTGGTGAGAAAAAGATACCTGTGGATTTCCATGCTGTGCCATATGCTGTTTTCTGTTATCCTCAGATCGCATCTGTTGGCATGACAGAAGCTGAAGCTAAAGAAAATCATGAGATCCTGGTGGGTATTAATTATTTCAGGGACACGGCAAAAGGATATGCCATGAATGAAGAAGATGGGTTTTGCAAGGCAATAGTTGAGGCCGGGACAAATAAGATACTGGGATTTCATATTATAGGTCCCGAAGCATCCATTCTCATTCAGGAAGTGGTCAATGCCATGAATGTTTTGGATGGTAGGTTGGATTCATTGCATTACGGTATGCATATCCATCCTGCTTTGAGCGAAGTGGTATTATGGACATTTGGGCGGCTGGCACACCCGCATCACAACCATAAGTGAACTTCGTGAAATGAAAAAATATGGTACAAAAAAAACTAGTTTTCGATTATTTTCATTTCCGGCGAAGTTATCCCATTCCTGGCAAACTCGGCCAGGGTCCTCATGGTCACATCAGATTCGAACTCAAATTCGTATCTCAGATCGTTCACATATACTTTAGCCCTTATACGGAGATAATACGGGTATTCTTTAACAAGCACCGTCACAGGGTGTTTCTCAGAAATAAAAACATATTTTGATGTAATGACCGCCTCTTTAAGAATCCTGGAGGCTAAACCAGTATCAGAATCGTTATTCACAAACATATCTATGACCACCATCATCTCCCGGTGCCCGGCATTCGCACTGGCCACTGTCTGGGTGAAAACAAGATAATTGGGTATTGAAACCAGATTATCATCAAGTGTTACTATCTTTGTGGATATGAGCCCGATGTCGCTGACCTCGCCATATTGTTCCCCCATACGTATTTTATCTCCCATCTGATAGGGTTTCACAAGCATGATAACGATCCCACCTATGACCCCGGCAAAGAGGTCCTTGATGCCGAAACCGATGGCAGCCCCAAATAGAGCCCCGAAAATAGTGAGCTGTTCGTAAGATAATTGCAGGACCTTGGCAAAAATGATATAAAGAGCGATCCCATAAATTGAGAATTTCAATAATGGTATCAGCATCTTCACATGTATCCTGTACTGCAGTACCCGTTCCGAAAAATGCTGGAGCAATAATGTAATAATTCGGATCAATATATACGCGACAATAAGGATGGTGATGGCACTGAGTATTGTATCGATCCCAATCAAAGAGGTCATTTCACTATTAGCTGCCATTTACCACACCAACCGTAATTTTTCTAACAATTCTACCGAATTTCGCATTGCTTCCGGCGTTATGCTGCACGTACCGTCATCAATTACGATCAATCCCTGCTCCAATAACCTGAACAGTATTGCATCAATGTGAGAATCACCCCACATATCGGAAAGGCTTTCTTTTGTTACCATCCTCATTGCCAGGATAATACTCAGAATGAAAGACTCGTGGTAATCAAGATCGATACTGTACGAGATATTTTCGAACTGACTTAATTTGACCGTGGGATATGCAAGATCCTTTTCCCAGATTGCCTTTGCAATTCCCGGATTCCCTTTTGAAATTCTGTTTATCTTTTTGAAGATCAGGTCTTCTGTGGCAATTTTATCTTCAGTTTTATGGAATTTTG
>JACUTQ010000183.1 GCA_014859725.1 Methanosarcinales archaeon
ATTAAAAGCCATATATATTAATTTTATAAAAAGGGTTATTTAACTGTTTCATGATGTAACGAACTATTTTATAATGTAGGAATTAAACAAGCAAATACCAAACTGATTATTCCATCAATTGCGTTATCTGTGTGGGATCCGGTCCTTTTTTTATTTATAAACAGCTTTACTACGAATTAATTTTTCAATTTTTTCAGAATTATAACTTAAAAGATCTTTAAGTATTTCATGCGTATGTTCCCCTGGTTCTGGTGCAGGTTCTGTAAAATCAGGCTGTAAGCTGTTTTCGGTAAAACCTGCAGGGAAACCTGTTAATGACAGTGTTCCATAAGCTTCATCTTCAACTTCTGTAATCAGCCCAAGGTCCTTTATTTGCGGGTCGTTTATAGCCTCTTTCAGATTATTTACTCGTGTGAAACAGCAATCACAATTATGCAAGAGATCTTCCCACTCTTTAAGGCTTTTTGATTTAAAGAGTCTTGTCAGTTCATCATAAAGTTTTGAGTTATCCTTATTCAATAGGCTCATTAAATCTTCTCTACATGTTGTTTTGCAGAAATTTTTGAACAGATTAGGTTCAATCGGACCAAAGAAAATTGATTTTTCGTCCTGCGTTAAGTACATCGTATAATTTGGCAAACCCCCATTCAGTAATTCTTTACCAGGAGCAGGCGGTTTCTCAGTAGTATTCATTCCTGCAATATAAATCTGGTTTAAGAAGAACGCTGCATGTAACATCGATGCATCAACTGTGCCTATCTCTACATTACTATCGCTATTTCTCTTACCTAATATAGAACTGATAGCTATGATTGCAGCTATATAACCAGAAGTAATATCTGCCAATTGAGCCGAAAATATAGACGGTGTACCTTGGGCACTGACGGATGAATAACTTAATGTTCCTGCTAATGAGAGAATATTGTTATCATGGCCGGCAATATCTCTCATCGGCCCTTTTAATCCATAGGCAGTAATAGGTATATGGATTATATCCGGATTGATATTACTGACTGCCTCTCCCAGAACTTTATTTAGATAATTTGCTCTGTTTCCATCAATTAGAATGTCAGAAGCTATAATTAAATCTTTTAAAACTTCCACACCGTCTTCATTTTTAAAATCTACTACAACATTTTTAAACCCTGCATTCAAAGCTCTGAAATAGGCACTCATTTTTCCTTTTTTGCCTTTTATGAATGGAGGAAGCTGGCGCATATAGTCATAAAAGGGAGGTTCACATTTGACTACCTCTGCACCAAGGCATTTTAAGAGATACGCTGCCAATGGCCCGGGTATATAATGAGCAATTAACAGAACCTTTATTCCTTTTAGCCAATCTACCTTGATGAGTTCTTGATTCATAATTGCTGTCCTCCGCTTGAAATCTTCTGCTCTATTAAAAAGGGGTAGAACTACCGATATAACATTCTATTGAGTATTAGACAATCAACCCATATTCCGATCCCTTTGAGCGTGATTTTATCTTAAGCTATAAAAATCGGTTCAGAATGAGAGATAAATCAATATATTAAATTTCACTTACACGAATTGTAACGGTATTATATTACCAAAGTATTTATCAGGTTTGTTACCAATAATAAATTGTTTTACTATGTCTGAAAAATTCTTTTCAACAACCCTGAATATGCTCAAAGACAAACAGATGTCGATCAGTAGCATCACCCGGGAACTCAAGATCAAAGGATATGATATTCACAGGTTGATAATCACAGGATACTTAAGGGCATTGTATGATACCGGATACCTTGAAGAAGAAGAGATCCCGCCTTCAAAAGTATATAAATACAATCACAAAAGGCAGGAGAAGGATATCTACAAACTGCTTGAGAGCCACATAAAGGACATGGATTCAGAATACAAATTCCCGGTGAGCGTTTATATACTTACGACCCTGTTCAACCGACCGTGTTTCAGGTACGAATTAAATTTAGTAGGCGTCACCCCTAAGAATAGTACATATGTAAGGGAATCAAGGAGCGAAAAACTCAAAGAGTTCAGGGAGGGCATCAGCCGCTTTGAGATGCCAGCTGGCGACAAAGCCTTTGAGATGAATGAATTGGATGAAAATATTGTCTCCTATTGTTGTGAAATTATTATTAGCATTATGAAAGATATAATGGATCTTACTGGCCTGAAATCTAAATATCAATCAACTCAAATATCTCAATTTATTGAAAATGAGAAAGTCAATTAAAAAGGTGAAAAATATAGGGCTAAACACTTTAGACTTTGATTTGAATTATTATTATCTCTCTTGCTAACTTATTGCAGACCATCAACCTAGATCACATAATATAAATGATATTATTATATTGTGTCACCAACATATTATTCCAAATAACGGAGGATAAATCCAATTGATAAAACCACCCCGAATAGTGGCATGGGAACTTACCCGGGCCTGCAACCTTGCCTGCCGGCACTGCCGGGCCGATGCGGTCACAAACCTCGATCCCAATGAACTGACCACTGACGAGGCAAAGAATTTCATTGACCAGTTGGTTGAATGTGGTAAGCCCATTCTTATCATGACAGGAGGGGAACCCCTGTTAAGGGACGACTTTTTTGAGCTCGCACAGTACGGCACAGATAAGGATTTAAGAGTAGTTCTTGCCACCAATGGCACATTTATGACACCTGAAATTGCAGCCCGCCTGAAGGACGTTGGCATCCAGCGGATCAGCGTCAGTATAGATGGTTTGGATGCAAAAACCCATGATGATTTCAGATGCGAGCAGGGCTCATTTGATGCAGCCTTGATCGGTATCCAGCACATTAAGGATGCAGGGATTGGATTCCAGATCAACACTACTATCACAAAAAGGAATATTGACCAGATACCTGGAATATTAGACCTGGCAGTACTATTGGAAGCAGAAGCACTGCACATCTTCCTTTTAGTCCCCACTGGCAGGGGCAAGGAGATCGAAGAAGACGAAATACCGCCAGAGGAATATGAGCGGGTGCTGAACTGGTTCTATGACCAGCGCAACAAAGTACCCCTGCAGCTTAAGGCCACCTGCGCGCCTCACTATTTCAGGATCATGCGCCAGCGGGCCAGGGAAGAAGGTATCAAGATTACAAGGGAGACCCACGGTCTGGAGGCCATGACCAAAGGATGTCTTGGGGGCAGTGGATTTTGTTTTGTTTCCCACATTGGTGAAGTATATCCCTGCGGTTACCTCCCTGCCCTGGCCGGTAATATCCGTGAGCAGAGTTTCAGGGATATCTGGGTGGGTTCCAAAGTATTCAACGATATCAGGGACCTAAACAAACTGAAAGGCAAGTGCGGAATATGTGAGTATAGAGCAGTATGCATGGGATGCCGAGCCCGGGCTTATGCAGTCACAGGTGATTATATGAGTGAGGAGCCTTATTGCATCTATGTGCCATCAGGGAGCCTCAAAACATGATCGAAATGGATGACCTGGATAAAGCTATTTTGAATGAAATACAGGTGGATTTCCCGTTGGTAGAACGGCCGTTTCAGGAACTGGCCAGAAAATTGAATTCTAACGAAGAGGAAATCATTCTAAGGATAGAGCGTCTAATGCAGGAAGGGGCCATTCGCAGGATTGGACCCATAGTTAATATTAAGCAGACCGGTGGAGAGAGTACCCTGGCTGCTGTAAAAGCGCCTGAAGATCAAATAGATGAAGTTGCTGGGATAATTAGTAGCTTTAACGAGGTCTCACATAATTACCTGCGTCCTGATAAGTATAATATCTGGTTTACGGTGTCCGCACCTGATAAAAAGCACCTTGATGAGATACTTGAGGAGATAAAACAGCGAACAGGTTGCCCTTTGATCGACCTGCCGACATTAAGGTTATTCAAGATCGGTGTAAAATTCAATGTTAAATGATCCATGCTTTTTTTCCCTAAGAAATAACATTTAATATCTTCCAG
>JACUTQ010000184.1 GCA_014859725.1 Methanosarcinales archaeon
TATTATAGGACGGAATGGTGCTGGAAAATCTTCTTTTTTTAAAGCTATAGATACTTTTTATGACATTGCAGCGCCGATAACGGAAGAAGATTTTTTTGATCGAGACATGGGTTCCACCATAGAAATCCGTGTAACTTACGGTAATCTTCGAGATGATGAAAAAGAAGAATTTCAGCTATACATAAAAGACGATAGATTAATTGTCACAAAGCGTATCTCAAGCGAAAATAATCATATAATACAGCGCTATTATGCAGCAGCCTTACAGATACCTCAGTTCGCTGAGATAAGAGCTAAATCTGGTAAAACAGATCGTCGTAATGCTTGGAATGAACTAGTTGATAGTAGTAACTTAGTCGATTTAGGTGGGGGTGCTAAAAGTGCAGATGAAGTCGAACGACTTATGACTGAATACGAAGCTAATCATCCAGAACTCATGGAACAGGTTGAGCGGGAAGAACAATTTTTTGGATCAAAAAACATTGGAGGGGGCAAACTCGACAAATTCACAAAGTATGTTTTGATTCCCGCCGTTCGCGAGGCTTCAGATGAGGTAAGTGGTAAAAAAGGAGCGATATATCAGATTTTAGATATGATTGTTTTAAGAAGGATCAATGCTAGAGAAGATGTTAAAAAATTCAAATCCGAATTTGAAGAAAGAGTTAAAAAATTATATAGCTCTGAAAATCTCACTGAGTTACCGGAACTCGGAAATTCAATTTCTCAGACACTTGAAAAGTTTGCGCCCGGTTCTCAGCTAAACTTAAGATGGGATGAGGTAAAACCTCCTGATATTCCGCTTCCTCCAGCAAGGGCAACTCTAGTCGAAGATAGTTTTGAGGGTGAAATAACTCGCAAAGGGCATGGCCTCCAAAGGGCATTAATAGTCACCTTACTCCAACATTTAGCTATGACAGTTCCTGTAGAACTAACTGTCGAGGACTTAGATGAAGAAGAAACAGGTGTTTTAGAACCTCAAGACCTTGAAACATCACATAGCCCTGATCTGATTTTAGCTATTGAAGAACCAGAGTTATATCTCCATATTTCATAGACCTCCACCGTTTTGACCAAATTCGAATGGTGAGAAAAGTACCCTCACCAGATTCCCCTGTTCCACAGAGTATTATTACATGTTTTTCTTTAGATCAAGCTAAGGGGGAAGTAGCAAAAGTCTATAATGCCGAACCTGCCGGTTTCACAAGGGAGAGCTTTAGAGCACGTGCAATGCCTGTCATGAACACTATTGTAAGCGAGGGCTTTTTTGCAGACGTAGTTGTAGTGGTAGAGGGGCTATCTGAAGTGGGCACATTATGGAAGCTCCAAGAGGTCATGAAAAAGAATTGGCCTGAAATTGGAATTGTTGTAGTTCCAGCAGGCGGGAAGAATAATATAGATCGTCCAACGGTGATTTTTCGAGGACTTTCCATACCTACATATTTTATCTTTAATGCGGATTCACACCTTATTGGCAAAGAGAACACGGAAGAAGATGCGATAAATCGTAATCACAGATATCTTCGTTTAGCTGGTGTACCAATAGAAGATTTCCCGGATACTCAAGTTCATGAAACTTGGGCAGTATTTAAGGATACTCTTGAAGGAATATTAAAAAACGAACTTGGTGAAGATACATTTCTATCAATCCGAGAAGAAGTATCTTCTGAATTGGGATATGATAAGCCAAACCGCGTGATCAAAAACATTGAAGGGGCTGCACTCTTTATAGAACGCATATATGATAAGAAATATCGAATTCCAACTCTTGAAGAAATTATTGAAAAAATTACACAACTACAAAGAGATATAAGATAAAATGGGTCTGACTCCATATGATATTGCATATACGCTACGGATTATCACCTTTGCCTTTCGGTCGCAACATCGTATTTACTGGAAACGTTATCTGCGATTGTCCTAAAAAGAAAAACTTGTTTATGGTATGGACATGAAAATTCGTTACTACATTGATCCGGAAAATGGTCAACCCCACATCTATAACCACAATGTATCCAAAAGCGAAGTGGAAGATGTATTATTAAAACCCGGGGAAGACCGACATGGCACAGACGGTTCACGGATAGCTTTAGGTCAGACCCGTGCAGGGCGTTATCTCAGGGTAATTTACATTCCGGACGCAGAGCAAGAAAGTGTTTTTATCATAACAGCCTTTGAATTGACTGTAAGCCATTAGTAGCATATAAGCGCAGGAGGCGAAAGAAAGAATGAAGCAGAGTAAATTCCCAAAAGGATGGGATGAAGAGAGGGTACACAAAGTTCTGGCCCATTATGAAAAACAAACAGAAGAGGAAGCCTTAGCCGAGGATGGGGCAGCCTATGAGGACAGAACTCAGACTACAATAGATGTCCCTGTTGAATTAGTTCCTGCGGTCCGGGAACTTATTGCAAAGCATCAAACATTACGGGATCCGAAGATAACGGCAGATAACAGCGGATAAAGGAGAAATCAAAGGGAACTTTTTTGATTCTCATTATGAACCACCCAAACCTCATCAAAACCGGAAAATCCAACACCGTCGAATTCAAAGAAAAATTCGATGAACGGACCATCGAATCAGCAGTAGCTTTCGCCAATACAGCTGAAGGATGCTTAATAATCAAAGCGGAGGTGCCACGATGACCTCATTGTTCAAAGTATTTGTGAGTTCAGTGCAAAAAGAGCTTGAAGATGAACGGCTACTCATACAGAATCTCGTGAACACCGATCCGTTCCTATCAGCACATTGCACACCCGTACTTTATGAATATGAACCAGCATCCGCTGAAAAAGCTTTAGAAGGCTGCCTTAAGTCACTAAACAATTGCCAGGTGTATCTGTTAATCGTGGGCGTGCAGTATGGGACTCCGGCGGATGGACTATCGATAACTCACACTGAATACAGGTTCAGGAAACTGGTTGAAATGGGATTGGCTGAAAAACTGGGGGCTGGACGCTCCACTCGATACCGCCTAAAAAGCTGGTATAATCGTCAAGTAAATTCCGTTAATCGTAAAGTGAAAGGAAAATATGGTGAAGATAAATGGCATTTCCAATGTTTATTCATAGCCAAAGATGGGCAGGAAGGCAAGGAATGAACACATATCCTCGTGTGACCGATGAATGCCTGCAAATCCATCACAAGCCTTGTGATGTTTTTGAAAACTCAATGAACCAGTGACAACTGATTGAAGAGGGATTAAAACCAAATAAATACAAAATCTCAAACCAAAATCATGACCCTCCCAGACCGCATCAAAACCGGAGAATCAGAAACCATCGAATCAGCAGTATCTTTTGCCAACACAAAGGGCGGGATAATCTTCATAGGCGTATCCGATAAAAACAATATCAAGGGCATCAAAATCGGAAAAGAAACACTCAACCAGTGGACAAATCAAATATCCCAGAGCACAGCCCCCCGCATAATCCCGGAACTGGAAGAGATCAAGGTCGATGGAAAAACTGTCATAGCAGTGAAAATCAAAGAAAATCCAATGAAACCCATATCAACAAAAGGCAAATGCCTCAAAAGAGTGGACAGCAGCAATCGTGCAATGAGTGCACAGGAAGAGGAACAAATGCACCTGCATTAGACATGAATGAGCTGGGACAAATATCCTGCATGGAACGCCAGGCTTGCAGATATCGATCTTGATGATGGGGTCAAGGTTAATTATGCGAAGTTTGAGGGGTTGGTGGGGAAGATATGAGTAGAATTGAGTACAATAATTAATTTAACGAATTATCATAATAGAAGGAAATTAGAGGTACAATATGCCTGAAGTAGAATTAATAGAAAGAATAGTATCCGACCTTGATTTCTTTAAAACAAAAATAATATCCATCGAAGAAACCGCAGAGGAAATAGATAACGATCTGCATCATGTCAAACCAGAGTATATCCGGAAGCTTGAATCAA
>JACUTQ010000185.1 GCA_014859725.1 Methanosarcinales archaeon
CTCAAATGAGACCAGTGACTTTATAGCAGATGGTTTGGAACTAGGAAAGTCATCTCAAAGAGTTGGTCATAAATCTGGACAATGGACCTCATATAAACAGCCATAGAACTCAATTCATCAAAAGGATAATTGAGTTTGCTGATAAAACTGGTTTGAAAATCCGGCTGGTTTATTATCCACCTTACCACAGCAAATATAACTCGATTGAACGATGTTAGGGGGTTTTAGAGGTGCATTGGAATGGCATGCTCCTGTCTTCCATTCATAAAATCATCGGATGGGCTGAAACTATGACATGGAATGGTGTGCACCCCGCCGTTCATCTTGTCGATAAAGTTTACCAGAAAGGGGTTAAATTAACAAAAGAAGCAATGAAAATCTGCGAAGAGAGAATCGAAAGATTGGAAAATTTACCAAAGTGGGATGTCACCATAAACCCCATATTTGGGTAAATTATTTATTGGGAATTCCCTATAATGATGAACGCCTGCGGCCATTTATCACGAAGAATATTGCCAATGGTCTGGGTGTTAAGTCCCAGAGTATCATTTCCAACCTGAAAATGATAGAAGCAGATGGACTGATACGAAGCAAGAGAGGATCGATAAATAGAGGGGAGCCGTTTAAAGTAAAGACCGGGGTTAAGATGTGGTGGCTGACCGATGAAGGGAAGATATACGCTACGCTATTTGACAGATGATGGTATTTTATTAGTTGAAGTATTATTTTTATAGGAGTTATCCTTATTTTAGTGGAGGGTACTCTGCAACTAACAAGACATACTTTTACCGATGAAAACTGGCAAGTAACACACTCAAATCAACAATCTTATGAATAATACAAACATAATACACAAACATGTATGCAAATGAGTTGAGTGAAACAGAAACCCCGGAGCCCGTTGTTGATGTTCTGCGAACTATATCAGAAGAAGAAAGAAATCTTAGAAACATGCGCAAAGCCATCCGTACCATCGAAAGACTTACGGAAAACGAACCTTCGAATAATATCTATAAGATGAAACAAGAGTTGATGAAAATTGAAAAGATATTGAAACAGACCAGACTCACAGATTTAATCGAAGAAGATGTAGAACAACGCATTCGTCCTGTGAAATCAGAAATGCCTGAGTGGGAGGAGCAGGCAAACAGGAGTTTTGGCCAGAGGCTGGAAGACGCACTGGAACAGGTAGATTTCGAATTATCTGGAAACTACCCGTTACTCAAGGTTTTGTTTTACACACTGGAGGTGAAACTATACAATAACAGCGTTACAATCTGGTACGGTCCGCAGCAAGAGCAATTGGACACCTGTAAACCAATTCCCGAAGTAGTGGCAAAAAAACTTCTGGCAAGTCACAAGAAGATCACCAGCCGTAATTTTGATGACGAAACATTCCTCTTACACTTATTCGAAGCATATAAAGCAACTGCTCATCGCCACAACAAAAAAATAGGAGATTCGATTTCGGTTTCGGATATTATTCTGGAATATGCACTGTTGACCCAGAATAAAAATTTTAAAATAAATCCGGTTAAAAGCAGTTACAGAGAGTATGGACGTGTCTTCTTCAGTTATGATCTGTATCGATTAACGCAACGAACGATAGAGGACCATGTACTGAGCCTTGTTACTGCTACAAGAGCATATACAACACGAAGATCCGGGTTTCTCTGGATCCCATCCAATGAACGTGGAGATGGCACCTATATTTCACATATCAAGTTCAGGGAAGTGTGATCATGCAGAATGGGCTCTATGAAGAGGGCATAGACTCAATTTCAGCAAGAAAAATTATAGAGATCGTAGGTGGACAGGGAAATCCACCGGAATATGGATTTCAATACTTCACAGCCGGGTTGGACAGCTATCTCAAAACAATCGATGAGGATTATCTTGGAAGTTTCATAAAAGACGGCGGTTCGGCGTTTAAGATGGTGATTGGAGTATATGGTGGTGGTAAAACCCATTTCTTATACTCTATCAGAGAAGTTGCGTGGAATTATGATTATATTGCTTCATACATAGTTCTGAGTCCGGAACAGACGCCATTTCACAAATTAGAACAAGTATACAAAACCATTGCTGCAAATCTCATCTACCCACAGACCCCGGAAGAACTGCTATCAGGATATGACAAGGGAATTGAGGCGGTTATCAAGTCGTGGTATAACCGGAAGTACCAGGAAATGGCAAACAAACTGTCTGGGGATCTTATATCACATGAACTCAATGCCTATGCATTCGCACTTGGTCCCTACGAAAGCACGAGCTTTAGAAATGCAATCAAAGAGGCTTTTTTAAGTCTGGCAGAGAAGCGTAACGATGATTTCACGTTGATCATCCAGTGGTTGAAAGGAGAGAACCCACCAAAGAACCTACTCAAAAATTTCAGGATATTTGAAAAAATAGATAAAAGCACTGCATTTAAAATGATCCGCTCTCTTATCCAGTGGGTTCGAGACATGGACTACGCAGGAATTGTCGTTCTTATGGACGAGGCTGAACAGACTCCAAGCATGACCACAAAGCAAAAATCAGCCCTTTTGAGCAATATGAGGGAGTTGATAGATGAATGCGGACATGCCAACTTCAGAAATTCGATGTGGTTCTATGCGGTTCCCGATGAGAACTTTCTTGAAGGAAGAACGCAGGCTTACGAAGCTCTTCGGCAGAGACTGTCCTCGGTCTTCAATGCAGGGACAAATCCGACAGGAGTAAAGATATATCTTGAAGAAGTATCTGCAGATCCTGTGGAATTGTTGGCAGATATCGGAAGAAAATTGAGTACGATCTATGAAGTTGCATACAGTACGAAGTTCGAAACAAGTGTACTCAATGAGACGATAGCTGATATTGCAAAAGCAGCATATGAACGAAAGCTCGAAATTGGATACAAAAGGGAATTCGTTAAAAATCTCATCAAAGCGCTGCATAAATTGCGTAAAGCCAGGTAATGAGGTCTGAAATTGGACAAAACGATGTGGTTTGTTAAGCATGCCACGTACGGGATTGGAGGGGTGCAACAGACTCGGTTTGGTGGATTTGAGATGTTTGTTGAGTTCGAAGATGGTATTTTGCGGTGGATCAGACAGGACGAGCTTGAATTTCTGTCAGGTGACACACCGGTTCCAACTGTTGGAATCACAGAACCGATAGAACCAATCTTACCAGAAGAACGTTTTGAGGCAAGAAAGATCATAGAAGCACTTAGATTAGGTATAGTTTCTCATGGACAGGTAGACGATTTCACGTTTGGGCGAGATAAAGCGATCGGGCAGATTAAAGAGTGGCTGAATACCCAAAACAGCGGATCCCTGATAATTTCCGGAGAATATGGGATCGGAAAGACACATCTTCTTGATTATTTATACTCATCGATCCTTAAAAGCAATTGGGCAGTCGCAAAGGTTGAACTTGATCCCAATGAACTGCCTCTGCATAAACCAAAGGCTATATACGAGGCAATAATTCGTTCGTTTACATTCAAAACGCAAAACGGCGATTTCAGGCATTTTCTGCGAGAGATTGCAGCAAATCCTGATTGGTATGCACTACAGGAACATGAGTACCTGGGAATAATAATCGAAAAAATACACTCAGGAGAGGATGACGAACATATCTATGAGTGGATCGAAGGAGAACCGACATACCATCCCAGGATGTATAATTATTCAACATGTGGAAATATTTATTGTTACATATTGAGTGGGATAAGCTGGGCAGCAAAAAACATTCTCGGACTTAATGGGTTGTTGATCCTATTCGATGAAGCCGAAAGCGTTGATTCATTCTGGCATTCATCATACCAGAATAATAAAAGCTGGAATTTTTTTAGGGGACTTTTTCTGGCAGCTAACGATGATGAACTATCACTAATAGAGACTAACGCGAAAAAATTTTATAAGCATTACCTT
>JACUTQ010000186.1 GCA_014859725.1 Methanosarcinales archaeon
ATAGAATTATATTCAAACTATTTAAATATTGTCAATTAATTAGGGACACGACCACTATTGAAAAGGCGTGAGAAAGGATAAACTGCCATTGGACAGTTCAATCCATTATTTTTTCCAGCTGGGTCTTGATCATTTCATATATCTTATTTTTATAACGTTCGGGTTCTGTAATATTGAACAGAACAACTCCGTCTATATACCAGGCCACCTCAATGACTAGTTTTTTGTTTTCCAGCTCATCTACTAATAACTTCAGTTTACTGACATCATCCAGGGCTTCTCTCCAGTCTCCACCGAGTTTGATGTCGTAGGCCTGCCCCTCTTTGAAAAGTTCGAATTTTTTCAGGGTGAATGCATATGTCTGGAACCACTGGTAATCATCTTTCGATGCATTTTCAAATCCTGGAGTACCTTTCTGAATACTCATTTTTAGTATATTTGCAAATGAAAAAACCTCAGATGAAGTTAGAGTACTATCATTGATCTTATCTAGTAATTGAATGATTTCTTTCATGATTTAACTCCCGTATTTACTATAGAGTTTATCTTATGATTCCATATATTTTTTGATATAACTTCTTTAAATTGAACGGGTGACCATGCGCCAGTCAATGAGGTCAGAAATCGTAAATCGGATGTAGGGTTATTCGGAAGTACTGTATATGCACAAAGGTTTTTTAAGTAGCAATCCAATTGAGGGGGTACATTCCAGAAATCGCGCCCACCAAAATCAGGGCGGCGCTGGTGATTCCAGGGCTATAGGAATTGTTTCCTATCGGAGGAAAATTTTAAATGGTTAAGAAAGAAGACAAATCTGATCAAGAAGAGATCAAACATATAGTGCGTATCGCCAATACTGATCTTGAAGGTAAGAAATCAGTGCAGTATTCCCTTACAGGGATAAAAGGTATAAATCGGCGAACTGCGCGTATTATTTCTGATATTGCAAACGTGGACCACACTGCAACCATAGGGTATCTGGATGATGAAAAGATTGATTCATTGAAAGAGACAATTGATAAAATTGAATCTATCCTACCGGTATGGATGTTGAACAGGCGTAAAGACCTTCTAAGTGGAGAGGATAAACACATTACATCAACAGATGTTCTACTCATTAAGCGGGAAGACCTTAATACCATGAAAAAGACCCGTTCATATATAGGTATCAGGCATGAGCGAGGGCATAAAGTAAGGGGTCAGAGAACCAAATCCTCGGGTAGGAAGGGACTTACTGTGGGTGTAAAGAGGAAATCCAGTTAGGTGGTGATTTGTTATGGGATATCCAGGTAAGAATACAAAGTCATATGAAACTCCTAAACATCCATGGCAGGCCGCCAGAATGGCTGAAGAAGTGGGACATATCAAGACCTACGGGCTAAGAAACAAGCGTGAAGTTTGGAGAGCCCAGAGTATGCTTCGAAAATACCGCCGCTCAGCCATGGAATTATTGGCAGAGACCACAGAAGGTGAATTGACAGGGCACACCAAACAGAAAGCTGATGACATTTTGAACAAGCTTAAGCGATATGGTATACTAACTGCAGAAAGTGGTTTGGATGATATTCTGGCATTAGATGCCAAGAATTTCCTGGACAGAAGGCTTCAGACCCAGGTATACAGACAGGGGTTCGCAAACAGCCTGAGGCAGTCAAGACAATTCATCACACATGGTCATATTTCCATTGATGGTAAGAAGATCACCGTGCCCAGCTACACAGTCTCAAAGGATGACGAAATGAAGATCGGATATTACGCAAGTTCTTCACTTGTAAACGAAGTTCATCCATCCCGTCCGGCCCAGATAATGAAACAAGAAATAGCCCAGATCGCGGGTGCACGGGAAGAACAGAGAGGGAGAGGCAAAAGAAGAGGCCGTAGATAAAACTTTAAGGAGCTAAAAAATAATGGCAGAAGGTAAATGGGGTGTTGCCCACATCCAGGCATCATTCAATAACACTATAATCACAATAACAGATCTTACAGGAGCAGAGACCATCGCCAAGGTGAGCGGAGGTATGGTGGTCAAAGCCGCCAGGGATGAGAGTTCTCCGTATACTGCGATGCAGATGGCAAACCAGCTTGCTGATAAACTCAGGGACAAGGATATTGTTGGTATCCATGTTAAAGTCCGGGCACCTGGTGGAAACAAACAGCGTAGTCCAGGTCCAGGAGCACAGGCTGCAATAAGGGCTTTTGCCAGGGCAGGTATCAGGATCGGCAGGATCGAAGATGTCACACCTATTCCCCATGACGGTACTCAGACCAAAGGCGGCCGCCGGGGACGAAGAGTTTAGGCGAGGCAAATAATGGAAATAGAAATTATCGAGTTATCTGACGAAAAAGCTAAATTCTTACTCAAAGATGTTAAAGCTGCAGTGGCAAACGGGCTTAGAAGAAGCATGTTAGCAGAAGTGCCCACTATGGCAATTGATTATGTGAATATTTACGACAACACATCTGTCCTATTTGATGAACAAATAGCTCTCAGGTTTGGATTGATACCGCTAATTACTGACGTAGATTCATATGTATTCCCAGAAGATTGCGATTGTGGAGGGGAGGGCTGTACAAAATGCCAGCTATCCCTCACTTTGAGTGCAGAAGGCCCAAAGATGGTATATTCAGGTGAGTTATTATCCAGTGATCCAAAGATCACTGTGGCAGATGATAAGATTCCAATCATTGAATTGAAAGAGAGGCAGAAATTGGTACTTGAAGCAATTGCTAAATTGGGTACAGGGCGCAAACATTCCAAATGGCAGGCGGGAGTAGGATGCGGTTACAAGAATATGCCTGTAATTACCATTGCAGAGAACTGTGATTCATGTGGTAAATGTGCGGAAGAATGCCCGAGAGATATCTTAATTATTGAGGATGATATCCTGACAGTTATTGATCCGTTAAAATGCAGTCTTTGCCAGCTCTGTGTAGAAGCTTGTGAGATCAATGCAATTACAGTTAATGCAGATGTGAATTCATTTATATTCCAGATGGAATCTGACGGTTCATATACGTCAAAGGAACTGATTAACAAGGGCGCTGACACCATTATTGATAAGGCAAAACAATTAAACGAAATACTTGCTACAATAGAGTAATAGGAGCGTGCAAGGTTTTATTGACCTTGCATTTTTATTCAAAGCGTGCATATCGCTATGCTCAATTGGACAATAAAACATCCCTAATGCGGGGGTCGCCCAGCCAGGTCAAAGGCGCAAGGTTGAGGGCCTTGTCTCGTAGGAGTTCGCGTGTTCGAATCACGTCCCCCGCACTCTTTTTTATTCTTACATTTAGAATTTATTTCTTGTCCTTATCAGGCAGCTGCAAAAAATCTTTATCTTCAGGAGCATGAATTTGTTAACATAACATCAGTGAGTAAAACACTTCCCATTTCTTTTCATGCTAATATTGAACTTATTTATGTAGCTCGTATAAATTTATAAAAATAAAATCTAATTACCAATAATACTATATAATTATAACCCAAGTTTGACAGATTCCACTCTTTTCTAATGATACTTTTCTCTCTTTTATCACATAATTCACGATTTTTGTCAGGAAATCTATTTGACAGTTACAAAATATTCCACTTATTCTATGCCATTGGATGGCTTTTTTCTATAAAATCATGAATTTATTGGCAAAATAAGCTCTTTTTCTGGATTAAAATTAGCATAAATGTGCATATTCTCATATTTTCTCTAATATTTTCTGCAACTGTCAAATTCAATATGCTTTTTTTTAGCCATTCTCTGGTTTTGATCTACCCTTCTCAACTGTCAATTAGCAGATAGATAAACTATGAAAATTTCACGAAAAACACAATCAATCGATAAACAATAAACTGTCAAATTGATG
>JACUTQ010000187.1 GCA_014859725.1 Methanosarcinales archaeon
TTAAATTGACCTATATTGGCCATTATCAGAAAATAATAAAAAGTCTCTAAAATATTTGATAAATTCTACCAGATAGATAGTACTTCTACCAGGCCATATAGTGGTTCAGGACTTGGACTTGCGATTGTCAAAGGTATTATTGAGGGGCATGGTGGCACGATCCGTGTAGAAAGTACCATTGGAAAGGGAAGTACGTTTATTGTAACATTTAACAAATAATCGGGGGTTTTTTTATATTAATAATATCATCATTGCTAATTATATTTTTCTATTAATCGACAGGTTTAAGTATCATATGTTGCATATTGATATTTGACGATAAATAGTCAAGTTTAGCAAGAATAGGAGGAAATACATTATGATGGCTCGCTTGATACATAAACAAGTACAGGTACAAAATGATGATATGCGATTCTGCCCAGATTGCCACAGGCAGATCACACAGCACATCATCACCAATAATTGGAAAGAAATGAGTGTTTGTGATTGCGGCTGGAATTCCAGCCTAAAAATTAGAATTGGACCGCATGAATCCAATTTTTATAAGATCGCCCCATCTCTGGAAAAGGAAGAATACCTTGAATTGATAAAAACATTAACGCTAAAATAATTTCAACAAGGGCATGAGGCGTTTAAAGATCACACCCCTTTTTTTCGCCTTAATCCACCCGAGTGTGAAGCACGCCTTTGGCCCATCTCTCTTTTATTCAATAATTTTATTTACATCCTTGTAGAATTTCAATAATTTCTTGGTAAGTTCATTCTCTACATCAAGAGTGAACGTTCTGAACGCTTTACCCACCTTTTGTTCTTTTACAATACCAAGCTTAAGAAGCGGTTCCATGACCCTTGACACGCTTGAGTGGGATAGACCTGTCTCTTCTGCTATACCAAAAAGAAAAGTTGTTTTGCCCCGTTTATCCAGGAGATTTTCCAGAACCAATAGTTGAGCTGTTTTCCCGAATATTTGTTCTAATGAACTCATATATATCATATATAAATAAAGCTTTAATATATATTAATCTATTCGTTTTATTCATTCAGTTTATCAATTGATTATCATATATCAATATTTATTGACTGATTTAACTACAATATTTCTTAAAGTTTGACAATTAAATGACTTGTTTGACTATAAATGTAACCAATATTTAAATGACTTCATTAATGTAAATAATATATTTTAGAGGTACAATGGTAATTAAAGGAAATACACCTCTGTACAGTTAGCTTATTTATCCAGTATGAATGCAACATATATGCAATTCTTTCTATTAATGGCCAGCTTTAAATATCATAACTATCACTATTAATTAATCTCAATAATAAAAGGAGGTAAATTAGTATGAAAATAAAGACCATAATAGTGGGAGTAATTATTTTGATATTCTTCTCTAACCTATTCCCGGCTTCAGCTGAAGTAGTAATTCCTTTAGTTGAACCTGAAATGGAATATCCTGACATGGAAGCTGATTTTGACAAATTGCAGATCAGTCCGCGTTATGAAAATATTCAACTTGAACCGGGAGAGAGCAAGACAATTACATTCAAGGTAAAAAATACAGGTGACAAAGCAGTCACAACTGATATAACAATAGAAATACCCCCATTTTCAGAGTATTTCATGGAAATGGATTGGATTACAGTCAATCCTTTAAGCGTCATAATCGAACCAGATGAATCCAGGGAATTTGAAGTAACTGTAGATATTCCTGAAGGTACAGTCAGAGGATATTACAGTGCCCAGATCGCATTTACAAATGATACACTTCCAACCCCTTATCCCAGTCCGTATCCAAATTACATCAATGCTGCACAGCTATCAGTGGATGTCTGGGTACCACCCGTCATTCAAATATCATCTTCCTATATCCATGACCAGATCGAGGCAGGGAAAACATACAACTATGATATAAAACTCGAGAATACAGGAGATGATCATGTGGAAATTAATCCTGAAGTGGATAGTTCAAATAGATATGAATTCGGCCCCAATGGACTGGTAGAACCCCCGATTTCTGATGAAGATATATTCATAACTTCACCTTCAATTATTAATCCGGGTGAAATTGTGATTGTTAAAGTAGAAATTAACGTGCCGCAGGATGCTAAAGGTTATTACAACGGCGCGATCGACCTGAACATCGATGATCCTTCTCTCAATGAATGGGAGGGACGGATGCAATTGGATTTCCAGATATGGAAACAGCCAACAGAACCCTATGTCAAAACATTCAATATCGATACAGACGCGCCTGTTACCATAGATATCATTTCTGATATATATGATTCTAGTCCCGAATCCGGGTCAAGTTCAAAGAATGATCCCAGTTTCGATGTTACCATAAATGGGCCGGATGCATCCACTCCGGGTGATATCAAACCATCAAAGATCGTGATTGGCGGTTCAGTTGATCTGGGATCTGAGAGATTCCCTCCCTGGGAGATGGAGAGCGAAGGATTGTATCAGGAGACCCGCACCCAATATATCGAGACATATACACTGGACGGGACAGCAGGTGACTGGACCTTGAGTATAATGCCCTATCATACCAGCAGGTTCGACTATTCGATCCAGATCGGGGAGTAATGATGAAAAAATTCGTCCCCTTCCTTCTTTTTTCTTTTATAATAATTTCGGGCTGTATTTCATCCGGAGGCAATAATAGGCCTGATTGGGTGCATCAGGTCAATTGGGAAGGGGATGTTCCAGAAGATACAAAGATCGAGACATTGCTCTGGGAACATATCACACCATACAGATCAATAGAATATGACATGGTGAACTTCATCACCACACAATCAGAAGATGTCATCCGGGTCAAAGCCGGATCAACACAGAGTCCTTATAACGATATCTATGATTTTTCCTACCAAAACGGCGAACTGGTAATGACAGGATATCTCCTGGAGGCCATACCTGCGGCTGATAGGATAAAGGCTCTTGATATCGTCTTCAGTGAGGGTGAGGAAATAAGACAAATAATAGCACAATCTCGATCAGAACCAACAGTAAAAAGAATACTTCCGCAAACTTCAGATAAATTCTATAAACCAAAGACATTATTGAGTGTCACATGGCAGGATGTCCAGGTTTCAGCTCTTGTGGATGTTGATACATACAGTATTGTAGATACCTGGAGCAGGGATGTGGAAAATTTGTTTTTTTTTTTAGAATTATTTAATTTTCAATTTTTTTTCAAAGCCTAATTAATATCATGCAAAAAGCTTTTCGCACAAAAATATATTTTCTAACGCGTCGATATATACAAAGCTTTAAATCTAATTAAGACATTTTATATCTTACACTCGTTCATAAATAGACAATTTTAATTACCTTGTTGGGGTGATAATATGGAGACCCTATTGTTTGGATTATTTGTCATATTGGTGGGAGTGTCTGCTGGACTGGATGTATGGGATTAATGGAAATCGGGAACAATCTACAAAATAGAACGAATAGGGCACAATTGTTATTGAAATTGGGACTCGCCTTCTTTGTGGGGGGCGTAGTGGCCTATGTCGCAGGATATCTCTCTCAAGAGCAGATAACGCCAATCGCTACTATGGCTCTTATTTTAGCAGGTGCCGGTTCAAGAAAGAAGCAAATGAAAAAAAAGTGAAATAATCTGATCGAATTAGGCTGAAGTACCGGAAGTTACGGCACGATACGGGGCTGTCCTAACCAATAATGTTTTTAAGTTTTCTAGTTTCTTTATAATTAAGCTTTTCTTAAATTTGTGAAGATATTTATAGAGACATCCAAATTCTAAAAGCAATATTTTTTTCTCGATTCTTCGGCTCTCCTGTCGCCCCCTCCTCGCCTGCACTCTACCCGGGTGCCCGTCCCGATCGGCTACG
>JACUTQ010000188.1 GCA_014859725.1 Methanosarcinales archaeon
TTCTGGACTGCAATGGAAACACTTTACGGATTGGTAGTCCGGTTCGATACACCGGTACCGGGACAAGCGGATTTGTTATTAACCTCATTATCGAAGAGTACGAGATGTGGGCGCAGCTGGACACTACAGGTCTCAACTATCATGCAAGCACCCTTGTACTGATCGAACCGGGAGAAGTTAAAATAAAAGGGATATATGGCAAACCTATTCCGGCTGTCCACGATATTGTAGAAGAGATGAACCGCAAACTTCTACGTGATGTTACAGGGGCAGATGATCGTAACATTATAGGCCACTGAGGTTTCGAAGTCTTTTTGATATATGGACGACTTAAGTGCGACATATGACGAAAAAGATGACTTATGCAGGATCTGGCGTGGATATCCATCACGAGAACAACGCCATTAAAGCACTGTCCTCAAAGATATCCTACAAACGCACAGGACTTGGTGCACCTCTAACTGACATAGGTCATTATGCAGGACTTATTGAGTTCGGTGAATACGCCCTGGGATTGGCTACCGATGGTGTTGGTTCCAAAGTGCTCATTGCGAATGAGATGAAGCGCTGGAACACGGTTGGTATAGATTGTATAGCTATGAACGTGAACGACCTACTGGCCATTGGTGCCGAACCCCTGTCATTTGTGGATTACCTTGCCATCGCTCGGCCTGATGAGGAGCTCATGGCCCAGATAGGTGAAGGGCTACAAAAAGGGGCACAGCTTAGCCGGATGACAATAGTAGGGGGTGAGACTGCAACCCTTCCCGAAATAGTAAATGGGTTCGACCTTGCAGGTACATGTCTTGGTGCAGTGAAAAAGGATGAGATCATAACAGGTGAGAAAATTACTAAAGGAGATATTTTAGTAGGTGTACCAGGCAGTGGTGTCCACAGTAATGGTTACACTCTGGCCAGAAAGATCATCGAGCAATCTAGCTACAACTATCACGACAAGTTCCCGTATAACCCAAAAACCACCATCGGAGATGAACTCTTAATCCCGACCCGTATCTATATTGAAATATTAGATGTCATAAAGGTATGTAATGTCCACGGGCTGGCGCATATCACAGGCAGCGGGCTTTTGAAATTAAGCAGAATAACAGATCTGGGTTTTGATATACATTCACCACTTGAACCTCAGAGCATATTCAGGTTTCTTCAGGAAGAAGGAAATGTTGACGATTTAGAAATGTATAAAACCTTCAACATGGGCATGGGATTTCTAATAGTGCTGCCCGAACAAGATGCTCAGAGAGCGGCTGAGATTACTGGCGGTAGCATTGTGGGCGAGATCGTGGATTCAAAAATAAAGGTTGGAGAATTAAGGATTGTTTAATTCCCGAACACAATTTTAGGGCCAATATCAATAAAATTAATCCTTCCCAGTTTACTCCTTGAATAAGCTCATCAAATCCCATTATGCCCGTAGGCGTCCTCATCATATTTAACTTCATAAAGTACATTAAGAACTTCAATTATTATTAACTGAATCAATTCTGAAAATTATTTAGTAATTCATCTTTTTCCAATATGATTACTCCTGTTTTCAGGTCTTCAGCTACTTCGGGTGGTAGTATTTCTTTATATGCTTTATCTGACACAATAGCACTATTACCCAACGGGTCCTCAATGATCAAAGTAACTTCCATTTCACCCTTTTTGACCATTTCCAGCAATTTCAACATTTCATGTGCCCTTTGAGTGGTCTCAGGCGGTTCATCTTCCCACCTGCTCACCATTCCCAGGACATTCTCAATGCGGCACAGCACTCCTTCGATGTTGGAAATATAGGATTCACTGGCAGGTCCCGGTTCAACATTGATCTCCAGTTCAGGTATCCTGATGGTGCCTGATGTTGAACGGATCACTCTCACGTTCATGTCGTTAGATGATTGCACTTTATAGGTATACCTGGCAGGCTCACGCTGAGTTAAAATAAAAGTGTCTGCATACCCGAACCCACATTTACAATGGGCACTTGTATACATCACTTCGCCAAAAAAAGGGATGTCGTCAGGCTGCCATGTAATATTGATAGAACTGGAACATAATGGACAGGTGGTTTGTGTAAATATAGGTTTGATGACCTTATTCACTATCTGCCACCGGCAATCTTGGAACGGTCGATCTTAACACCCATAGGAGCCACCAGGACTTGGTCATCCCCAATTCCGGCAATGTCACCATGAACATCTTCGACCACTTGTTTTAGGTCTTTAATAGCCCGGTCAAGATTGAACTTATCACGTTTTAGCAGTGAAATATCAATGAGGAGGAGGTTACCATCATATATCTCTTTTTTAAGTTCCGGTATCTCGTTTAAATTATTCAGTTCTGCGATGCGGATATACATTTCAGCAGGTTCGGTTTCAAGTACTTCCTCATATTTGCTTAGGTCAAGATCCACATATTCATCAACCTCAGACTTTGAGACAGAAGAGCCTCCAAATAATTTTTTAATTTTTGACATGAATATACACCTATTTAACGAACCAAGTTTCTTGAATAGTCTATACAAGTGCCACTACATATATATTTTGATAAATTTCATCACACAGTACTCCGAATAGCCCTACTTACGATTTATTTTTTCAAATTAATCATATCAGAAATCATATTTCTCATTGAAAATTTTTCAATCAATAAGGTCCCTCCCTAATATCAATATCTTACATGCTAATTGCACTTTTGGCTAAAATAAAAAGACAGTCCAGTCAAGTTACACAAAACAGAGCTTAGCTCGGCACGCCCGTGGCCATAGCGTCAAGATTGGCTTGGATTTTCCATAATAAGCATCAACTGCTTCCATACTCACATCTGCTCCTTAAATGGCTTGAAGAGTAGAAATCAATTCACCAGATGGTTTAGTCAAAAGTTGTGACGGCACACCCAACCACAGCGGAGCCAAGTAATAGTGTTAATAATATTTCCCTGACCACACTACATCCTTATATCTTCATGTACTATAGCATACTCTCATGGCAAGCTACAATAAAATTCTGAAAGATGTAATAAGAAAAGCAGATATCCTTCTGGAAGTAGTAGATGCCAGGTTTCCTGATGAGACACGAAACAGCGAGGTCGAGCGTGATATTTCGCGTTCAAAGAAACCTTTCATAATAGTCCTCAATAAATGCGATCTTGTATCAAAACAGACCCTTGAAAAAACCAAATCCCGCTTCTCAAAAATTGCTCCAACTGTTTTTGTGTCCAGTAAACAGAGGCTCGGGACAACAATGTTACGACACAAGATACTTGAAACCGCCAACATACGAGGGCGTGATATTCTGGTCGGCTCACTTGGTTATCCAAACACAGGCAAATCATCAGTAATAAATGGCGTAGCCGGGAAACATAAAGCCAGAACCTCCTCAATATCAGGCTATACAAAAGGAGTGCAACTTGTGAATGCAGGTTCACGCATTAAATTCATTGATACTCCGGGAGTTATTCCCTTTGATGAAAACGACGAATATATACAAGGCTTGCTCGCAATAAAGGATGCAACTCACCTGCAGGACCCTATCGGTGTGGCTATGATAATAATAGAGAAACTGTGCCGGGAGAATAAAACTGCCCTGGAATCCTTTTATCATGTCACAATAGAGGGACAGGATTCCTATGAAGTGCTTGAACTCATAGGCAAACAGAGCAACTTCCTGAAGAAGAAGGGGGAAGTAGATGAAACAAGGACCGCTGTTAAAATGATCAATGACTGGCAAAAAGGGCTGCTGTTGATTTAAACAGAACGACTGCTTACAAAATTATAATCAATATTTGGACAGTGGTGACTGCCAATGTTGATAATGTTCAAGCGGAGACCTTCAACTTAAGACTCCATATAT
>JACUTQ010000189.1 GCA_014859725.1 Methanosarcinales archaeon
TATAAAGGGTTCCGACCACCAGCGACAGAATGCCCCAGCTGGGCTGTACATAGGAGGTGGGATTCCAATCTGTAGTGAAAAAGAATTCAAAGGGGGAGATGTGGACAAATGCCTGCAGCCCGATGATTGCAAGAAATATAAATATGCCCAGGACTAAAACTATGGTGGATATGCCGTTTATTGCAAAAAACCATGCAATAAGCCTTTCTTTTAATTTTTTCCGGGAAAGTACAGCACCTTTCATGATTATTAGACCCCCACCCATGGAGATATTATTACCAGCTATGTGCTGCATTTTAGAAAAATATTGGGGTGTCACCCTCTATGGCTGAAATTTTTTCCTGGTTCTGTGCTCTGTCAGCCTTATTTATCGGATAGAATCCGGCACGTCGTACGATATTCTGTCCTGTTTCGCTTAGTTCGAACCTGATAAAGGCATACAACATGCTGTCCTTATCAGGTTTGCCGCTGGTGTACTGGTACAGGGGTCTGGTTATGGGGTACAGGTCGTTCTCGATATTAGCCTCATCCAGCGGGGAAATATATTCTGACAAAGTGTCCCTGGCCACATTAATGACATTTATTTTATCAGTAACATACCCTATGCCTACATATCCTATGCCTGTGGGATCAGCAGTAACTGCATCTGCAATTGCCTTGTTACCTTCCATATTGCGCATTTTGGGTGAATAGTCATTTTTCCGGGTCTGCTGCCAGTTGACCACGTGCTCAAGGAAGAATTCGTAGGTGCCTGAGGTGCTCTGCCTGCCATACAGTGTAATCTCCTGATCGGCACCACCAATCTGGTTCCAGTTGGCGATATCACCTCTGTAGATGGCACCTACCTGGTCCTGTGTGAGGTTTTTGAGCTGATTGTCCGGATTCACGATCACGGCCAGTCCGTCCCTGGCAATGATGAATTCCCAGGGCTCAATACCCTTCTTCCTGGCAATCTCGATTTCTCTGGCCGTTATTTGGCGGGATGAGATGGCAATATCGACCTCACCGTTTATCAGGGCAGCGATACCTGTTCCTGAACCACCGCCAGTTACGATTACATCAGCTTCCGGGTCATTTTCCATATAGGTTTGGGCCATATCTGCAACCAGCTGGACAAGAGTATCTGAGCCTTTGATATCCAGCGATTCACCGGGCGGCTGGCCTGTGCATCCAGAAGTAATGGAAGTTACCAATATAAGTGTCAGGATCTGGAAATATTTATTCATGCAATCTCACCCTTTTGATGCATTATTATATGGTAGTTATATCCTCTTTTTCCATGTTATAAACACTTTGTTAGACCAAAAGCTGGCACAAAGTGTTCAGGATATATGTAAAAGATATTGAGGCATTGAAGATATCCCACTTACCATCCCCCTGCCTGTCATAATCTCTGATGAAATCCCGTAAATTGGCTAATGTGCCGGCACAGGATAGCAGCCTCATATCCCAACCTGTATTTTTGATAAAGTCGATGGTATGTCTCTTGCGCTCGGGCCAAGTCTTGCTTTTGCCCCCTTTGGCATTTATCAGTTATTCAGGCTCTGAAGTCACATCATGCACTTATTTTGAATTTGATATGGATGATTTG
This sequence comes from Methanosarcinales archaeon, assembly GCA_014859725.1. Classification (NCBI taxonomy): domain Archaea; kingdom Methanobacteriati; phylum Methanobacteriota; class Methanomicrobia; order Methanosarcinales; species Methanosarcinales archaeon. Next base: position 1,592 of record JACUTQ010000189.1, read on the forward strand.
ACGTCATTTCCACTCATACTATATACTATAAGTACTATAGTTATTATAGTAATAACATACTATGAGTGCTACAACCACAATTCAAATAAAGACAAACACTCGTGACTCCTTACGTGAAATTGGACATATGGGCGATGACTATAACACGGTCATTGAAAATCTGATTATTGAACACAATCGTAATAGCCTTGTAGAACACGGCAAACAAGTTGTTGAAAAGCGCAAAAATGAATTTGTCAATATAGATGACCTTTGATGTACTGGTTCTTCCAGACCTTTTTAAGAACCTCCCACCTACTTTTATGGATAACATTAAGGTAGCAATTAAAGAGTTGGATGACCCTTTCCCAGGCACTGGAAAAGGTGAGAAAAAGGAGATTAAAGGTGCCAATGATGTTGTATATCGTTTAAGAGTAGGACGTTTTCGTATATTCTATCAAATAGATAAGGAAAAACGCATCGTTTACGTATTTGACATTCTTACAGCAGAACAGGCACATAAAAAATATGGCCGGTTGTGACTTCAATTCAATGATTCAATTTCACGTTTTTCTTTAACATTGTGGGGCAACATCACTATAAATGGATATTTTTTCAAACATAGAAATCACAATGCCTGAATTAATAGACAGGCCTACACGATGTCGGAGAGATCATTATTTATCCCATGTCTGAGTTTATCAGTTCTTCCTGCTCGGTTGCAACAGCTACCAGGGTCGCCACCTCATCACCGAACGCATCTCTGATATTTAAAGTAAGGAACGTACTCAGACTTTAGTGCAGGAGGTGGGCTGGGAGTATGATACGAAAACGAGGCGGCGGGAGTTATCTAAAATTAGCAACGAACTCGTGCGAACTAATACGAACACTTTGCTGCATAGCATTGCATTTAAATTATATTTTTACAGCCATATGGATACCCCACCGGCACAACAACAGATTCAATGATTCCCACACCATCTTACCATCGGTCTGCGCCTGCACCACCCCGGCTTCCAGTTCATTGCTGAAGGTCATGAGCTGTCTCTATGGATCCCCTGTGATCCATTGAACCAACATCTTCTTCCCCTCAACCTTATTCTTAAACTTCACATCCGGGTATCCCATCTGCACCCAGAATGTGCTCATGCTTTTTCAAACCCAACTTTTTTCTTGCCGTTCTATTTATGTCAAGCATGACCTTCCCGCCTCCCCACAGGCAGGTCCCGATCCCTTTCACCTGTGCATACAGGATCATTTTGTACAAAGCATATTGTGCACTCTCCACGGACAGGGCTATCCTCCGATCGCCAACAATAAACACAACAGCCACCGGCAGGACGTACCCCCGTTCAAGGTTGTTTTCGACCTTGACCCTGTCCTTTGGGTCCAGTGCTGGCGTGAGCTTCCGGATGAGATGGAACACGATCTTTCGTTTGAAGACCAGAGCCGATATCTGCTGCACAAAACGCATGCTGATCCTAGCCAATTCTGATCTCTTTGTCATCGACCATGGCTGACTTTATACCGGCACATACCGGGAAAGTCAGACAGTTTCGGGCCCCATTTTATGATACAACTTTGTAATTATCATATCGTGACAGGGTAATATTATGGTGTTCATCCAGTATAATGTCTTGATTATTGAAAGTCAAACGCATGGCTAAAGCCCATCCATACGTGCTATAAAATGAAATCTGCACGATCGTGGCTTGTGGGATCAAGATCGGTGGCATATTCTCTGAAAAAGGCCTGTATGTTTGGTTATCGAAAATCACTAAACCGGTCTCATCGTTCCGGGAATCAATTGATTTTTTGAAAAGTTCTTTTCCGGTACCATCAATCACATACATTTGGGTTTCCCGGTATTTTCCTTCCCTTGTTATGTTGTAGTTGCGATCAGCATAGGAATGATCAGTGTGAAATACGGTCAGATCCTGTCCAGGTATGACTTTCACGGCATAGGCAATTTCGATATATGGTATATTCCCGCGTTTTTCTTCAGGCAATGCCATTTCATCATGTTTTTTGTAAGATTCAAATACCGTTTTGTTCACCCAGTTAGCCCAGACAAAGGAATACCCAGGTTCGGGAGGATCGTATGTGTAACCTCCCCACCTATCACTATCATAGGGAGGCATGTCAAATGCAATGGAGTAATCAAACTGTTCTGCTGCGGTAAGGGCTTCAAGACTCATTTCAAAGGACGTGGAAGGTATGGGTGTTGTATTGTACCTCAGGGAAAATGACCTGTTCAATAATGTGGTGTAATTA
>JACUTQ010000190.1 GCA_014859725.1 Methanosarcinales archaeon
CATCTTGATCAAATAAGAGATGGACGAGCCCCGGATGATTACCAGCGCCCTCGGCGATTCTTTGAAAGGACATATCTTACAAAAGGTTTGGAGGACTTATCTGCCGAAGTTGTTAGACGCTTATCAGGAATAAAAACCGAAACTTCCGCGGTTTTTAACCTGAGCACACAGTTCGGAGGGGGCAAGACCCATGCTCTGGCTTTACTTTACCATCTGGCAAAAGGAGGGGCTGAGGCAACTTCATGGCCTGGAGTGACCAATATCCTCGGAAAAGCTGGGGTTACTAATATTCCTCAGGCAGCCATTGCTGTATTTGTTGGCACGGAATTCGACTCCATTGCAGGAAGAGGTGGCGAAAATGGAGAACCATTGCGAAAAACTCCATGGGGAGAAATCGCCTGGCAGCTTGGAGGTCCAGAATCCTTTAAAATTGTTTCAGAACAAGACAAGCAATTAATCGCACCTGGCAACGATGTAATAAGAAAGATCTTGCCCAAAGACCGCCCATGCTTGATTTTGATGGATGAACTGATGAACTATATCAGCAGATATCGAAAGATGGGGATGGTAACACAATTTTACAATTTCTTGCAAAACCTCTCTGAAGAAGCACGCGGTCAAAACAATGTTGTTCTGGTCGTATCCATACCTGCCTCAGAGTTAGAAATGACCGCAGAAGACCACTCAGACCATGAGCGTTTCAAGAAATTACTTGACAGGCTTGGCAAAGCTGTGATGATGTCAGCTGAAGGTGAGACTTCTGAGATCATCAGAAGAAGGCTTTTTGAATGGAATGGAGTTCCAGAGGAAGCAAAAAAGACCATTAATGAATATGCTGATTGGATAGTTGAGCATCGCAATCAGGTAGGGGATTTCCCAGTAGATAGTGCCAAAGAAGCGTTTCTTGCTTCATATCCTTTCCATCCAACGGTGTTGTCTGTATTTGAACGTAAATGGCAGGGATTACCACGCTTTCAACGAACGCGCGGGATATTACGGTTACTTGCCTTATGGGTATCACGAGCATATCAAGATGGATTTAAAGGAGCACATAAGGATCCTCTAATTACTTTAGGAACTGCACCATTGGATGATCCAATATTCAGATCACCTCTATTAGAACAACTGGGCGAACCTCGACTGGAACCTGTAATAACAACAGATATTGCTGGAAAACCGGATGCTCATTCGATCATCCTTGATAAAGAAGCACTGGATGCAATCAAAAAAGCTCGACTTCATCGAAAAGTGGCAACAGCAATATTTTTTGAATCAAATGGAGGGCAATCAAGAACAGATGCAACTATCCCGGAGATCCGGTTAGCTGTTGCCGAACCTGGATTAGACCTTGGGAATATCGAAACAGTGTTAGAAACCCTGGGAGAATCCTGCTATTACCTCAGGGTCGAAAGAAACCACTATCGTTTTGGATTAACGGTAACACTTAACAAAATATTGGCAGATCGCAGAGCCACAATATCAGAAAAAAAGATCGATGAAAGAGCGCGTGCCGAAATCCAGAAAGTTTTCGCATCAGTCAGCAGCATAGAAAGAGTCTTTTTCCCCGATAAGAGTGGACAGATACCGGATAGGGCAGCATTAACGCTAATTATTCTTCCACCTGAGCAATCAATTTCGGAAGGGAAAAAAATAAATGATATGATCGAAACCTTCACGAGGGAAAATGGTACATCTGCACGCACATTTAAAAGCGCTCTAATATGGATTGTCCCGGATTCTTCTTCTGGTCTTTATGAAGATGCCCGTAAACTTTTAGCATGGGAAGATATCAGCGATGAGGCAGAAGAACTCCATCTCGATGATACTCAAAAACGTCATCTCGATGAAAATATAAAAAAGTCACAACGTGACCTAAAAGAATCTGTGTGGAGAAGCTATAATAATATCATTCTGCTTGGCAAAGACAATAAGATGAGACACACTCCGCTTGGTCTGGTTCATTCAAGTGCTGCAGATTCTCTTGTCGGATTGATCATTAATCGCTTACGTCAGGATGGAGATATAGAAGAAGCCATCAGTCCGAACTTCTTGATCAGGAACTGGCCGCCAGCTTTTAAGGAATGGAGTACAAAATCGGTACGTGATGCTTTCTTTTCGTCTCCACAGTTTCCGCGTCTTATAAACGCTGAAGCAATAAGGGATACAATTGCTCGGGGTGTTTCTGGCAGCAATATAGGTTATGTTGGAAAAACCGGTGATGGTGATTATTCTCCATTTATTTATGGAAATAGTCTTGTTGCAAGCGATGTGGAGATTACAGATAATATTTTCATAATTAAGAAAGAGATCGCTGAAGATTATAAAGCAGCAAAAGTAACTGGTACTGAAATAAAAAAACCCGAGGGTTTCCAATATCCTACTGTTAAGACCCCGATTAATACTACTCAAGAACCTGGCAAAGGAGACGAGCAGCCTATCCCTCCTGAAACTAATATAACACCGGTAGTTGCGTCAAGCAGATTAACGTGGAATGGCAATGTACCCCCGCAAAAATGGATGAATTTTTACACAAAGGTTCTTTCGAAGTTTGCAGGTGGGAAGGGTCTGAAATTGACACTTAGCTTTGAAGTCGCTGAAGAGGGAGGAATTTCAACACAGAAGGTTGAGGAAACAAAGGCTGCGCTGAGGGAATTAGGATTGGATGATAATGTTTCGAATGACTCTTGAGCAAGAACGATATAATATTTAAAAAAAATTATTATTATAAAATATAAATCAAAGTATTAGAATGAATGAATTGCATGTAATTTCTGGCAAGAGTGAGTAGTGATGGTGAATTTCAAATATGCGAACCATTAGTAAAACTCGATCGGGAAATATTAAGGGAGATGAAAAGATGAACTATTGGCGTATGGCTTTCAGAATCGACAGTCGAGGTTATGAGATGTGGCCGGATTGTTATGAACGAGGAATTGCTGCTATTGGATATTATACTGATGATGGAAACCCTGTGGTTGAAGATTGTTCTAAGCTCACAGAAGATGATTACGATGAAATTTGGCGAGGAAAAAGGCCTGAAGCCACAACCGCCAGAAGCAGTCTAAAAAATGTAGCTTATCGAATGAAGAAAAGAGATATAATCTATGTGAAACAAGGCCCATATATCGTAGGAAAGGGAGTGATAACGAGAGAGTATAAATACGACCCAAATATCCTCAAAGGAACGGAAGTTGAGTGGGAACATTTCGTGACAGTAAATTGGGAAAACGAATTTCCTAAATTCAACCTTGTTCTTGGGGCAGACCAGATAACAGTTTTAAAATTAGAAGGACGGCGTTTAGATAAAATTAATAAGGCTGAATCCCAAACAGTAAAAAAAATCAAGATAGTTGAAGCAAAAGAAGGAGAAATATACACATCTGAAGCCATATTTCGAACAAGGAATCGGGCATTGATTGAAGCAAAGAAAGCTAATTCTGATTACCATTGTGAAGTATGTAAAATGAGTTTTAAGAGAATTTATGGTAAAATTGGTGAAAAGTACATAATAGCACATCATTTATATTCTATTAGTAGTAGAGATAATGCATCAATAACTGCGCTTGATGATATTGCTTTGGTCTGCGCCAACTGTCATGATATGCTTCATCGAAATGATCCGCCCATGAGCATCGGCGAACTTAGAAGTAGAATTAGGCACGTCAGTTGAGAGCGTGGTTGTATACGGCATATTCTTTAACCAACCTAAAACGGTGGTACCATTACATTAGACTCCCTCCTCTCATCCCTAAAACCGCGCCAGCTTGAAGCCATCAAACACACCCAAGCCCCCCAACTGATCCTCGCAGGCGCAGGTACAGGCAAAACCACGACCATAACTG
>JACUTQ010000191.1 GCA_014859725.1 Methanosarcinales archaeon
AATAGAATGATAAGGCTTCTTTCAGGTCGGAAGCTATTCCCAGATAATCAACAACAAGACCACCCGGCTTGTCCTTATAGACCCTGTTCACACGCGAAATTGCCTGAATAAGAGTATGGCCTTTCATTGGCTTGTCAATGTACATCGTATGCAGAGAGGGCACATCAAAACCAGTGAGCCACATATCCCGAACAATGACCAGTTTCAATTCGTCTTCCGGGTCTTTCATCCGTTCTGCCAGAGTTCTTCTCTGATCTTTTGTGGTATGATGTTTTGATATTTTGGCTCCGTCAGAAGATGCGGAAGTCATCACAATCTTGATCTCGCCTTTCTTAAGGTCATCATTATGCCACTGCGGCCTGATCTTAATTATCTCATCATATAGATCGGCGGCTATCCTTCGGGACATGGCAACAATCATTCCCTTACCTTCAAACACTTCCTGTCGTAGTTCGAAATGAGTTACAATATCCTGTGAAATCTGCCTCATTCGGTCTTCGCTACCAATCAAGGCTTCCAGTTGTGTCCATTTCGCTTTGGCTTTCTGGGTATCTGCAAGGTCTGCTTTTTCCAGTTCTTCATCCAGTTCTGCAACCAGTTTTTTACCTTCCTTACTGAGAGTTATTTTTGCCAACCTGCTCTCATAATAGATCTTTACCGTGGCGCCATCCTCAACAGCCTGGGCTATATCATAAATATCAACATAATTGCCGAAAACAGCAGGCGTGTTCACGTCAGTTTTTTCTATCGGCGTACCGGTGAAACCCAGATATGTGGCATTGGGCAGGGCGTCGCGTGTGTATTTCGCAAAACCGTAAACGATTCTTTTACCAATTACGTTTCCCTTTTCATCTTTGATATCAATGGTTTTTGCCTTGAAGCCGTATTGTGTCCGGTGCGCTTCATCAGCTATCACAATGATGTTTTTCCGGTCTGATAGTTTCGGGAAAACGTTTCCTTCTTCGGGCTGGAACTTCTGGATGGTGGTAAACACTACGCCGCCCGATGCGACGTTTAGTAGTTCTTTTAAATGGTCTCTGTTTTCTGCCTGGATAGGTTCCTGCCTGAGCAGTTGCTTTGAAGCTGCAAAAGTATCAAAAAGCTGGTCGTCTAAATCGTTGCGGTCAGTGATCATCACTACTGTAGGGTTGTCCATTACCAGGACGATTTTGCCTGTGTAAAAAACCATGGAAAGGGACTTACCGCTTCCCTGCGTGTGCCAGACCACGCCCCCTTTTCGGTCTCCAAAGGGTTGTTTTTTCACCCCTGGCAAGTCATAACTTTCAGGAGGGTCATAATGTAGACCGAAAATTTGCCAATCTTCTGCCGAAGAATAACCCGATGCCCTGAGTGTGGATTCTACCGCACGGTTAACAGCATAGTATTGATGATAGGTAGCGAGCTTCTTTACGGTTTGAATAGTAATAATGCCAGTGTCTTTGTCTTCTTTTTTCGATTTTTCAAATACAATGAAATGGCGGATAAGGTCTAAGAGAGTTGTTTTATTCAGCATCCCTTTAATGAGAGTTTCCAACTGACCAATTAAAGGCGAGGCTTCAACCTTTCCGTCTGAGCTTTTCCATGCCATAAAGCGGCTAAAACCTGCGGAAAGAGAACCTGATTTTGCCTCAAGACCATCAGAGATGACCATGAAACCATTATAGGCAAACATGCCGGGGATTGCCTGTTTATAGGTCTGGAACTGTCTGAAGGCCGACCTTACGGTTGCGTTCTCGTCAGCAGGGTTTTTTAGTTCGATAACCACCAGAGGCAGACCGTTAACAAAAAGAATGATGTCTGGGCGTTTGTTAACATTATTTTCTACAACAGTGAATTGATTGTTGACAAGAAATTCGTTGTTTTCTGGATTGTTAAAATCTACAAGCCAGACAAGATCGCCCCTGTCGGCTCCGTCTTTCTGATAACTCACCTTTATGCCTTCGGTAAGCATCCTGTGAAACGCCTCGTTGTTAGCGATAAGTTCAGGAGAATTGAGGCGCTGTATCTGCTTGATGGCATCTTCTCTCACATCAGCAGGAATCTTTGGGTTAATTCGGCCGACAGCTTTTCGCAGGCGCTCTACGAGGATGACATCTTCAAATCGGTTCCGTTCCGGTGTGTTGCTATCCGGGGCAATGTCGGGAGCATAGATGTACCTGTATCCCTGTTTTTCGAGGAGTTCGATGGCGAATTTTTCGATGTCGGATTCGGTGATCTTATTCGTCGTCATCTTTTTTGCCCGTTATTCGCTGCATTTATTTTTCAAAATGAACTATCGAGAAATCCTCGATAGTTGTCGATTCATCAAGTTCCTTCTCAGCATACTCGGCACCAGGGTGATGGACAGGACGTGGAAATGTTGCCAGCTCAATTTCTTTAGTAATTCGATGGCGAAGGTTACTATGTTGCTTTCAGTGATTAGATTCATTGTTACAAAATGTTAAGTTGTTCCTCTTTAAAAAAAGTCTGCAATAACTTATCTGAGGTAAGAAAAACACATTCCTCATCCCTCAAAGTTAAGGCTGCTGCTAATTGAAGTGAATCCAGGGTCCTCAAACCACGATTGCCATATTTCATCAACAAGTATGAAGCTGATTCGACAATATCAGATTGCAGCATTATCCAATGAAAATTATCACCATCATTTTGAAAACATTTGATAACTTCGATGGCGGTATTTTCCTTGATCTCCTTTTCTCTCATTTTCTTCCATAAGGCAGAACGGAATTCCAAAATTGCAAGCTCTGAAAGGAAAATTTCTCTGATATCCTGGGAAATAGCATTCATTACAAAATCAGACCCTACCTCCGTGTGGTATAGCTTAATGAGAGAAGAGGTATCAAGAAATGCTTTCATACAGCGCTCCTGCGCTCTTCAATAATTGCATCGCTTAACGACCCCTCATAACCTTTCAACAGCTTCCTGGCTTTATTAAACGAGAATTTGCTCATATCAAGTTTTTCTTCAACCGGTACCTTTACGTCTTCCAAAAATGTTATTATCACATTAACCGGCTTTTCTGTTTTTATCTTCTCCCGAATAATCACTATTCCGTCCTTATAAACACCTTTCACTGCAAGCATTTTGCACCTCCTGTTTATCAGTCATATTGTACAAGTATATCATAAATGTCATAACCCCAAATACTTTTCTCTAACTTTATCGCTCATTAATTTCGGCAGCAGCCTATCCCGCAGTTTTTCGAGGAGTTCGATTGCTAACTCCTCTATGGCGGATTCGGTGATTTTATTTGTAGTCATCCTTGTCCTCCTTAATACGCCTTACCTCTTTGTCAAAATCGGAAATGTAATTTGTATCCTGAATTTTCTTGAATGTTTCGTATTCTTTGCTTGCCAGAGCCAGAGCAACTTCATGACTGATCTGTCCGGCATTGGTGAGTATTTCGTATTCACTGAACTTCAGGAAGGCGTTCAGTTTTTCAGTCCAGTCTTTCATGGACATTGGCTTATTACGAACCGCCTGTAATTCCGCATAGTCAAGATACATGGTGACTATACGGTTCAAATGATCAAGTTCAGTTTTGTCAAGATAGTTTTTTGCTATGGCAACATCACCTGGCATGATTTTACCGTCAGGTCCTTTTCGCCACGATGTCAATCCCATATTTGGCTTGTCGCTCCTGGCTCGTTCGGTTACAATTTCCGCGGCGGTCTGTCCGGTAATGGCAAAGTGCAGTTTATTCTGTACCGTTGCAAAGAACTGTTTCGTATCCTCTGCTTTTGGCGAATAGTCAATGGAAGTTGCATAAATATCAGTAATTTTCTGATACAACATCCGCTCACTGGAACGGATATCCCGGATTTCTTCGAGTA
>JACUTQ010000192.1 GCA_014859725.1 Methanosarcinales archaeon
AGCCTTCATTTGTCAAATGAAATGGTTCACGATGTGTTGAGCCTTTCCAATTACTGATAATAAGTGTCACAGTAGGGTCACTCCGAATGGAGGGAGTGGCATTTCTGCAATTCAGGATATGACTTTCTTGTCACAGCGTGCGTATCCGTGTCATCCGTACGATCCGTGTTCTATCAAATAATACTCAATAATACACTTAACCGATAACAAATGAATAAATATTAGGTTCTTGACTATAAATAAATTATCAGTTATGTATTAACAAGGTTTTGCAGATGACAGATCAAGTACTCTGGGAACAGATATGCAGCAATCAGAATCTCAAATTAGCATGGAATAGAGTCAAAGAAAATAAGGGAAGTCCCGGCGTTGATTCCATAACCCTGGAAGAGTTTGAGAAAAACCTGGACAATAATTTAAACCTCTTACAAAAAGAACTTGAAAATGGAGATTTCAAGCCACTCCCTGTATTGCGGATCTACCTGGATAAAGAAGATGGTACCAGACGCCCGATCGGGATCCCTCCTGTCAGGGATCGGGTCGTGCAGCAGGTCCTGCATTCAGTCCTATCCCCGATCTTCGAAGAAGAGTTTCTTGATTGCAGTTTTGCGTACCGTCCCGGCAGGTCAGCTTTGGAGGCCATTGATAAGGTGGAAGCATTAATTAACAAAGGGAATAAATGGGTTCTTGATGGAGACATTAAGAAATTCTTTGATTCAATTGACCATGATCTGCTTCTCAGTCTTGTGGCCGGAAGAGTTTCCGATGACAGCGTTTTAAGGTTGATCAGGAAATTTCTGAAGACAGGGTTTTTCGACAATATGAGCATCCATGAGGAATATTTTGGCATAACCCAGGGTAGTGCAATCTCACCTCTTTTAGCTAATATTTATCTTCATAACTTTGATGTGGAAATAAACGTGAGAGGTTATCATCTGATCAGGTACGCAGATGACTTCCTCATTCTTGAGGATTCCCAGGAAAGAACTGGCAAGGCTTTGGCTGATACAGCCGTTATTTTAAGGGAATTAAAACTTGACCTGAACGAAAATAAGACAAAGATTATCCCTGTTGCAGAAGGTTTTGTTTTTCTTGGTTATTATATCGATGATAAAGGAAAGGGGCCGGGTAAAAAAGCCATTAATGCTATTAACCGGAAGTTAAAGGAGATTAACCAGGCAAATAAGAATAGAAATTTTGGTGAGAGCATTGAAGATCTGAAGGAAAGCATAAGACGATGGAGCAGTTATTTCCATACATGCAGAGGAATAGAGCTACAAAATCCGCTTATTTTAATTGCCTTAATAGAAATGAGTATAAAACTGGGTGATGAGGAATATGCAGGGAAGCTTCTCGAAAAACGAAAAGATCTTACTATTGATCAGGCTGATATTTACTTTCGGTTAGGACATGTGGCACAAACCCTGGGATTGAGGGAGGCAGCCCTTGATAATTTTTCTCAGGCTTTAGCCCTTGATGCGGATCACTTCCAGGCAAAAGAGTCCCTGAAACAGTTACAGTTAGTAGATGAGGATATTTATGCTTCTATCGAAAGATTGAAAAAGCTCATCCATTTCTGTCCTGATCTGGCTCAACCTTATCGGGACCTGGCTTATTGCTATGCTGAACTCGGAGAATACGGTCAGGCCCGGGAATCATACCAACAGGCATTAAAGTTTGAGATTGAAGCAATACCTGAAGAAAAACCCATAACTCCCCCACAATCAGTAGAAGTACCGCAGTTGATCTTTTCTGATGAGGATGTATTAATTTTCTCGTCTCTGTTCAAAGGAAAGGCAGGTTTTTTTGCACGCCAGTGGGTTAATGAGATCGGAAGGAGGGGATTTGCTCCGGTATCTCATTCATTGAACACGGAAGATATAAAACATCACTTCAGTGGTAACGAGACCTTAGGGTTATATTTATTAAATGCTGAAAACCAGGTTTTTCTCGCTGTTATAGATATAGATATTGACAAAAAAGCTCTCCTGGAATATGCAAACAATGAGGAGGAAACCGGAAGGTTACATAACCTCACACACCAGGATGCTGTAGAGATAGCTGGTGTGTGCGATGATCTGGACATTCCGGTAGTGATCGAAGATAGTGGTTACAAAGGACGACATCTGTGGTTTTTCTTTGGTGACCCTATACCTGCCAAATTAGCCAGGATCTTCCTGAAATTTATCACTGAGAAAGCAGGTAAACCCAGTGGCGGGATACACTGGGAGATTTTCCCGAACCTTGATAAAGTACGGGGAAAAGGATTCGGACCACTGATCAAACTCCCTTTAGGAATCCATAAAAGGACCAACCGCAGATGCCACCTGCTTGATCGTGAAGGCACACCTTTACCAGACCAGATGGTGGTTCTCTCACAGATCAAACATATTACCCGGCAGAGGTTAGAAGAACTTCTGCTGACCTACACAGTTAAACCAAAGGCATCTCCTCTTACGGATAAAAAAGAAGAATCACCTTTAGTGGAGAACCTGCTTTCTGGCTGTAATGTGATCAATTATTTGGTGAACAAGGCCAGGGATACACATTATCTTAATAATTCCGAGCGCATTACCCTGCTTTATACACTTGGCCACCTTGGGCAGGAAGGGAAAGATTTCCTGCATAAGGTTATCAGCAATTGTATAAATTATGATTATGACTACACTGAAAAGCAGATCAGGAAGATGAAGTCTTCCCCGATCAGTTGTCCTAAGATCAAAGAAAAACATGAGGACTTTGCCCTGGATCTGGGATGTAACTGTAATTTCAGGATCCCATATAAGGGTTATCCTTCACCTGTGCTCCATGCTTTTAAGCAGCCTAAAACATGGCCTTTTCAATCTCCTCCTCTCAATGAAAAAAGCACTATCACCCAGGATAACATCACCATTCCTGAGAGTATCAGCGGGGACCTGAAGAAATACATTGAGCTAAAAAAGCAGCTGGGAGGAGTTGAAAAAAGTATTCACCGTATTGAGGAGGAGATGTCTTCTTATTTTGACAAAGCAGGAACTGAGAGTATAATTACTGAATATGGTCTGCTTGAGAGAAAAAGAAAAGCAGGCAATAAATTTGAATGGACGATCAAGCTGTGAGGAATTTATTTGGCTACACTATACCTGACCGAGCAAGGCTCGAAGCTGAGAAAGACATCGAAGAGGCTTGTGGTAGAGAAATATGGCGACACATTACTTGAAGTCCCGGCCTATGGGATAGACCGTGTTCTTATTTTTGGAGCAGTCCAGATCAGCACCCAGGCTATCAGCTTCCTGCTGGAAAGCGGGATCGATGTGAGTTTCCTTTCCATACATGGCAAACTTAAAGGCAAGCTGACTCCGGTCCAGTCAAAAAATGTATTCTTAAGGCTGGCCCAATATGACCGGTATAAGGATGATGAATTCAAGCCGGTGATTGCAAGGAATATCCTTGAAGCAAAGCTGAAGAACCAGCGTACTCTTATCCTGCGCTATCAAAGGAATCACCCTGAAGCGGATTTCTCTGTTGAACTTGATACAATTTCAAATTCGATATCCTCACTTGACCATACTAAAAAAATATCTTCGCTAAGGGGTCTTGAAGGTGCAAGCAGCAAAGCTTACTTCCATTGTTATTCCAAAATGCTATCACTTGATTTTACATTTGATAAGAGGACGAAACATCCGCCATTGGATCCAACCAATGCTCTTTTGAGCCTGGGATATGTGCTTATTACCAATGAGATCGGGGGCCTGGCAGAGTCTACCGGTTTTGATCCTTTTATTGGCTTTTTGCATAGTCTGAGAT
>JACUTQ010000193.1 GCA_014859725.1 Methanosarcinales archaeon
GGGATAAGTGAACTTGCAGGTCCGATCAATATTCCTATCGGAATTACAGTAAAAAAAGGAAATCTCAATGATATGAAGCACTTCGCTGATACATATCAACAAATCAATGACCGGCTCAAACGGGGTTCTCTTATCATTTTTGATAAAGGAGCAAATAGTGAATTCATAAAATTATTAGATTGAAAGTTTTCTATAGACCGACCGCACCCCCGATATCCCTACATTCAAATCCAGAGCGGGGCTCGGGAGGCGGAGCACCTGATGCTCTGAAACTGGTGGGATTATGGCAATGCGCGCACAAAGACGCACAGTAATTGACCCGATGTATATTGAGGATGCTGACGTGATGAAAGGTCTGGAAATAATAATGGGTGGCCCGGAAGGTGTGCAAATAGCGAAAAGTACAGAAAAAAACTCTGTAGAAAAAGTGCAGCAACAAACTTGATGTTAGGGCATTCCCAAGTATGCTTCGATCTCATTGTGGGGTGCTTAAATAAGTTATTCTTCACCATGCTGGAACAAATAAATCATTAAATGAAAACTTATGAATTTAGTTATATTTATGTAATTGAAAGATTAACTATTAAATATGTCTGAGGCGATTAACGCGGATGAAATTAAACATGAATTAAGAGCAATCAGAGAAGACCTTGATTTTATTAAAAGCCATATGGTAGACATTGATTCTATTTTAACAGAAGAGGATTATCTTTCATTACAGGAATACAGGAAAGAAAAAGATTCTGTAATACTTACTTCTCATGAGGATCTCAAAAAAGAATTGGGAATATAATGTTTGACATTAAATATTCAAAACAAGCAGTAAAATTTTTAAAATCTCTTGACAAGAAGCTTGTTTCGAGAATCCTCATCAAGATTGAAAAATTAAGAGAAGAACATTTTCAACATGATTCTAAAAAGGTTGAAGGGTATAATGAGAAATTATTCCGGATTAGAGTTGGGGATTACAGAATATTATATGAAGTTGATCACAAAGGAAATCTAATCGGCATTATCAAAATAGATAAGCGTTCAAGGATTTATTGATGGAGAGGGAGGCGGAGCTCCTGATCCTCTGAAACTGGCGGGATTATGGCAATGCGCGCACAAAGACGCACGGTAATTGACCCGATGTATGGTGAGGATGCTGACGTGATGAATGTCTTAATAATAATTATGGGTGGCCTGCCTTTGTGGTCAAACCAACCGCATCGGCCTTTTTTATCCAATGTTTTGGTGCCAGTATAAAACTATTGAGTCCAACCTGATTTTTAAATCACTCGAATTCGATGGATTTAAATGGTATTCTTCTTTTTCGATTCACGGTTTTCCTGTTATTCTGACTGTAGTTTCTGTAACAACAAAGAAATGTTCGGGAAGGGAGTTTTCATATTTTTCAAGCACATTCTTAAGTACAGCAATTTTATTGGCACCCCGCTCATCTTCAAGACGTAAAATGATTACACCTTTATGTTGCTTTTTCTCTCGAAAAACAAGCTCGCCAAAGTCTTTATCATTTGTGATCAGAATGCGGTCTGGCTCGCTGGCTATCCGGATAACCTCTTTATCATTTGCACCCCTGATTTCATCAAATACAGAAATTACATCATGATGTTGCTCGATTAGCCACCGCGCAACTGCAGGTCCTGTGCATTCATCCACAAGGAACCGCATCTGTCAAGCCTCTGCTTTCAGAGGCATAAATGTGGTGTCTTCAAGGGATTGTGTAGCAAAGAGCAAACATGCTTTTATGTCTTCCCTGGTCAATCCTTTGTATTCTTCAAGGATCTCCTCTTCAGAAGCACCGTGCGCTAGTAATCCCAGGATAAATTGCACTGTAAGTCTTGTTCCCCTGATCACAGGTTTTCCTTTCATGATACCGGGGTCAAGAATGATGCGTTTAAGCAATTTTTCACCTTTCATATTTTTTCACCTTCTTTATTATGTTCTCTTCTGTAACATAAAGACCAATGATTACCTTGTATATTTTACTGGATTTCCTTTATGTTCTCGAATTCCAGGTTAAGTTTCGACAACACCTGAGAAGATCATGCGGACTTTTTTTTGTAGTTTTATCCGTGCCCCGATTTCAGCACTATGACTGTTATTCGAGTTCAAAATAATCAAAGGATGAATGTTACACCTATCGTTTGCAGTCAAAGACCCCTGATCTACACTCAAATCCAGAGCGGGGCTCGGGAGGGAGAGTACCTGATGCTCTGATGGGATTATGGCAATGCGCGCACAAAGACGCACGGTAATTGACCCGATGTATGGTGAGGATGCTGACGTGATCAAGGTTTTAAGAAGAATTAGGAGTGGCCTGGAATAGCGACATTTATGTTGCAGTCAACGACCCCTGACCTCCACTCAAATCCAGAGCGGAGCTCGGGAGGCGGAGCACCTGATGCTCTGACCTGGTGGAATTATGGCAATGCGCGCACAAAGATGCACAGTAATTGACCCGATGTACATTACTCACCGACTGTGGAATGGAATCCTTCTTTTTCACTCATTCCCCTTCCAACTTTCTGGTAGTTCTATCCTCCACCAATATCCTCATCTGGTGAATGGCAATCTGGTTCAAGCGTGTCAAGCGCTCAGCCTGCTCCAGCCCCTCATTGATAAACACCGCATTCAGGTTTTCCATATTAGACAAACAGACCAGTTGTGATACATTGGCAAAGTCACGGATATTGCCGGTTTCATCAGGATTTTCTGAGCGCCACTGAGCAGCGGTTTTACCAAACAGTGCCATATTGAGAATGTCGGCTTCAGATGCGTAAACATGGCTGATTTGTTGTTTGTTCAGGGTGGCAGGAATCAGTTTTTCCTTGATGGCATCGGTATGAATTCGGTAGTTGATTTAGGTAAGGTTACGGCGGATGTCCCAGCCCAGTTGTTTTTGTTCTTCGTCTTTGAGTCGTTGGAATTCTTTGATGAGATAAATTTTAAATTCAGCGCTAATCCACATACCGAATTCAAAGGCAATGTCTTTGTGCGCATAAGTGCCACCATAACGGCCTGCTTTTGCCGTTAAACCGATGGCTTTGGTTTTGGCCGCCCATTCTTTTACACTGATTTTGTAACTATTCAATCCTGCCTGACTTTTAATTAGGGCGAATTCGCCATAATTAAAATCTGGATTATGTATTCGTTCCCAAATACCTAGATATTCAACTGTATTTCTATTTCTAAGCCAGTCAGAAATAAAAAAATCCCCATCCTTGGCTTTCAGCATATCTGTTAATGAAATATAATCATCTTTTGTTATGGTGATGCGCTCACCTTGGACCATGATTATTCGGTTTTTCTTACCCATTTACTTTCACTTCCTCAAAATTCTCAGCAATTGAATATATACTTACCCAGAGCGGTATGAAAGTATTATTTCTCCTTAACATCGTGTTGGTAATTTCACTATTCAGGACATTTCGAATGAATCAAGGCCCTGAATGCCACATGTTACGCCTATCATTGCAGTCAAAGACCCCCGATTTACACTCAAATCCAGAGCGGGGCTCGGGAGGCGGAGCACCTGATATTCTGACCTGGTGGGATTATTGCAATGTGCGCACAAAGACGCACGGTAATTGACCCGATGTACATTGAGGATGCTGATCAAGGTCTCAAGAATAATTATGGGTGGTCCGGAAGGTTTGCAAATCGGGAAAAATGATTTTTATTGAATGCGCAATATAGCCATTACGGTAGAGTAAAAGAGTGGCTTTCGCCACCCTCTCCTCATCAAACCGCTCGTACA
>JACUTQ010000194.1 GCA_014859725.1 Methanosarcinales archaeon
GTCACAGAAGTGCCAAAAAAATTAAGGGATTTAGATGAAAAACTAGGATTGGATATATTCCCTAAAAAGCAGAGTTAAGGTTATAACTTTGTAATATCTAAAATCTGTGATGATAAAATCAAGTAAATTAGAATTAAAACTGGTGGTTCCAAAAAAGTTGCGGCGGCACACCAACCGCAGCAGAGCTGCAGGGTATAGTTATTAAGATTATTTAGATAAGCTCAATTGATTATGAAAGATGTAATCTTATATCTAATGACTCAATATTATACAGAAGATTAATATAATGCACAATCGGTGATCATATTCCAACTATCAATGTAAACGGCATCGACCTTTATTATGAAAAAAAAGGAACCGGAAAACCCATGTATGTACTACATGCAGGTCCTGGTTTTGACCATAGATATTTTGGGCGGTCCCTTGCAGATTTGGAAAAAATCCGTGAACTCTATTACATTGATTTCAGGGGTCATGGTAAGTCTTCAAAAGCTGATAAGTTAACTTATACATTCGAGACTTTTCCTAATGACATCGAAGCATTAAGAGAGGAGATGGGACACAAATCAATAGATATCCTGGGCCATTCCATGGGTGGTTTTGTAGGTTTATTATATTCACTTCAATTTTCACACAATCTTGACTCATTGATAGTGGTGGGAACTGTGGCAAAAATGTCAGGAATAACAGGACATAATACAGTAAAAGTCAAATTGAAGTATTTAGCCTTAAAAAATAATCTGCAATACAGGATCCATAAAATCCTTGATATAGATGCCTTTGCCAGGGATATCCTATTAACCAGCTGGCCTGTATATGTGCATGAAAATCTGCGTCAGGTTTATTCTGATTACATTAATTCCATAAATGATCTCACGATTTTTTTTGATATGCAAAATGAACTGGCAGCTTTCGATGTAAGTGATAAGCTTGACAAAATCCGAACACCTACTCTTGTGATCTTTGGTGAAAATGATGCTTTTCTAAAGAGCGGCAGGTCCCTGAAAGCCATCAGGAATTCAAGATTTTCGGTGATACCTTCAGCAAAACATTTCCCTTTCCTTGAAGATGAAAAGAATTTCAATATCGTTGTAAGGGAATTCCTGACTGGAAAGATACAATAATTTTTTTGTGATAGTTACTAATTTTCAATTTAGTGGGGTTATGTTCCACGTTTCACAACCATCCATTTGGCCCCGGTATCAATAAGCATGTCAGCCTTCCCGAATATCCCGGGATCCTCTCATGAGGGTCAGTTCATGGTTGTTGGGCAGAACTACCCTGGCTTTTTGGATAAAAATCATCAATGCTTACATAACGCAAATGAGGTGATATCGATGAGTTTGGCTTTGTTGGCGGCTTCTGGTTCTCGACTGAACTGATGAAACCTTCTTCATCAGGTCTTACTATTTCCGTCTACATAGAATATCCTGTCAGGATTTAAAGCTCCTAATCCGATAACTTTAGCTTCATTTGAATTCATAGACAGTATTACATCCAGCGTTGGCATCTATAAAACTTTATATATAATACAGGATTGAAAAACTCAATAATGTGATATTCATGAACCGGCAACAAATTGTCCCGCTTATAGAAGATCCTGTGGGGATTTTATCGAAAATTCCTATGGATATTTTGGAAAGGGTGTATGCAGGAACATCTACAAAAGAGGATGCACTGGTATTAATTCAATGTGAACCCCAGGTTATTTTTAAGTTTGCTGATTATTTAAGAACCGATCTGGTCGGTAATGTTGTTACTTATATTGTAAATAGGAATATCAATTTTTCAGATCAGTGTATAGGAACCTGTAGTTTCTGTGCTTTTAAAGACTATTCCGGATTCAGATTAACTACCCAGGAAATTGTGGAAAAATCAACAAAAGCCATCTTACAGGGAGCAACTGAGGTCTGCATCCAGGGGGCGCTGATGGATGATATGTTCCTTGAGGATTATTGTGAGATTCTTGAAGGTATTAAATCCAGGTTTCCTCAATTACACATACATGCTTTTTCTCCAATGGAAGTGTTTCACATGTCACGTAACAGCGGCATTAAGGTTGAAGAAGCTCTGGAAGTATTGAAACATGCAGGATTAGATACCATGCCTGGTACTGCTGCTGAAATACTGTCTGATAGGGTACGAAGGGAAATATGTCCTGAAAAGATTACATCGTCCCAGTGGATAGATGTGGTCAGAGCCGCCCACAATACTGGCATACCCAGTACTGCTACAATGATGTATGGACATATTGAGACCATGGAGGAGAGGATCGAACATATTCTGCTTATCAGAGATCTGCAGATTGAAACCGGAGGTTTTACAGAATTCGTACCCCTGCCGTTCATGCCTTATAACAACCCGCTGGGCGAGAGATTATTGGCAGAGGGACAATATGCCACCACTGGGGTAGAGGATCTTATGGTACATGCCCTTGCCAGGATTTTGCTGTACCCATATGTGAAAAATATACAGGCCAGTTGGGTTAAGCTGGGGAAAAAACTGGCTCAGTATGCGCTGTTCTGTGGTGTCAATGACCTGGGCGGGACGCTGATGGAAGAAAAGATATCAAAGAGTGCTGGGGCAGTAAATGGTGAATATATGCCTCCGGATGAGTTTGAGTGGATTATTAAGGGAGCAGGGAAGGAGCCTGTGCAAAGGGATACAATGTATCGACGTGTTACTTCTACCTGAATTTCGAGTTCTTTAGTAATTATGTTTAACTAATTTTCTTAAAAACAGCTTTTCTATTTCTATTACTATTGTCATATTGTATGCCCATCCTGATCTGCTACGCCTGCTCTTGTGGTGTGGGGGGCTGGCAGGCGCTTTTCGATTGATCTAAATGTCCGGTGGTTGGGTATTGTATAACTTCCCCTGCCACCAATGCCCGATAGGGCAGCACGGTGGCAGCCAACCTTGTGGATGGGGTGCGTCGCTGGTGGTAGACATCATAAAAATTACATGAGTTAAGTAGAAAAAATTAAGTGACAAGAGAACCCATACGGTTGGGAGGTCATCACAAATGAGGAACGAAAAAATATTCTGGATTTTCGGGATTCTCCAGAGTATTTCATTAGGAACAATAATTTATCTGGTTTTCAGATCATTGAATATAATTAATGAAGTTGAAGTAATCGGATTAGATACTCAAATTTTGTTAAGTATTTTATTTCCGGTATTTCTATTGATAGTTGAATACTTAATTTATTCAAAGGAATAAGGTAATCGCTGGCAATACGCGCAGCGGTCACGGGATACGAGGAAGAATACGATGAAAGCTGGAAATGAAAAAATACAGCCGGATAAGAAGGGTTTTAGGTTTGCAGATCACCCCTGGATATCCCTGATCCTCTTTATGTTCTTCTCAGTCCTTTCCATTGTCCTCACAATCATTGTGTATTTTGGGATATTTGATTTACCCCGTGACTCAAAAGCTGTTTATTTTATTCAATCGATGTCATACCACATCCTGACCCTGTTCGTGATCGTTCCTTTTATCCTGCACCTTCCCAGGGGGAAAAGGACATTCAGAGAATATCTGGACGACATCAGGTTGAGCAATTTTAGCCCCTTCACCCGGCTTTTGGCCCTGTCCCTGTCCTGTTACCTTATTCTGGCACTGTGCCAGGGCACCGGGTCAATGGTGTATCGGTTCTTTGAAGGGGAGCCCGTCAACTGGACGTTCGTCATGTCCGTGTTCGACTTCTCTGGCGACTTACCTCCGGGATCACCG
>JACUTQ010000195.1 GCA_014859725.1 Methanosarcinales archaeon
TATAGTCAGGACGTATTATGAGGTTTTGAATAAACCTATATATGCTGTGAAAGAGACAATCGGAATAGAATAAACATGAAAATTCTTATGATCGCCCCTACTCCATTTTTTGCTGATAGAGGATGCCACGTAAGGATTTTAGAAGAAACAAAAGCCCTGTTATCTTTAGGCAACCAGGTTACTACCTGCACATATCATAATGGGATAGATATTCAGGGAATAGATATTCGACGTATTCCAAAGATCCCCTGGTATAATAAGCTTGAGGCAGGACCATCTTATCATATGCTTTATCTTGATTTACTTTTACTATTTAAATCGTTGAATTGCGTTCAAAGGAGCAAGCCCGATATTATTCATGCTCATCTGCATGAGGGCGCCTTTATTGGAACTTTCTGTTCTTCATTAATGAATATTCCTTTAGTTGCAGACATGCAAGGAAGTTTAAGCAATGAAATGTTAGACCATGGATTTCTTAAAAAAGATAGCTTTATTTACAGAGGTATACATCTGTTTGAAAGAGCGTTAAACAGGTTTCCAGACGCTATTTTGGTAAGTTCAAATAGAATGGGTGATATTCTAAAGAGTGAATTCAATTATGCAGAAGATAAGATATTTGTTGTAGAAGACGGGGTAAATACAGAGGTTTTTCGCCCTGATATTGAAGTTACATCTCTTCGAAAATCACTAGGGATACCTGTAGGCAAAAAGATAGTTGTATTTCTTGGATTGCTTAATGAATATCAGGGTATTGACTATTTATTAAAAGCAATTCCATTAGTTTTAAAGAAATTCAAAGATGTTCATTTTCTAATTATGGGTTATCCGAATGTAGAAAAATACCAGAAAATTGCCATAGAACTGGGGATAAAAGACTTTGTGACTTTCACAGGAAAGATCGATTATAGCAGGGCAAATGAATATTTAGCTCTGGGGGATATTGCAGTATCTCCAAAAATATCTGAAACAGAGTCCAACGGTAAAATTTATAATTATATGGCCTCTGGACTCCCTACAGTAGTATTTGATAATGAAGTAAATAGAGACATATTAGACAATTTAGGTTTATATGCAACCCCAAAGAATTATTATTCTCTGGCTGATAAAATTTGTACGGTTCTTATGGACGAAGAATTCTCAAAAAGGCTTGCCATAGAAGTTCGTGAAAAGGCTGTAAGAGACTATTCATGGAAAAGAACAGGTGAGAAAATAATGAGTGTTTATAGAAGACTTCTGATAAATAATTGATCAAAATGATATGAAAAGAGATGTAGATAGACTATCTAATAAAATATATGATTTGCTGGTCATAGGTGGTGGTATTTACGGATCCACAGTTGCATGGGATGCTGCATCAAGAGGGTTATCAGTAGCATTATTAGACAAAGGTGATTTTGGGGGAAAAACTTCTTCAAACAGCCAGAAAATAATCCATGGAGGTCTAAGATATATTCAACATGGTGACATCAGCAGGATGCGAGAATCTATACGTGAAAGAGTGAACATGATGCGAATCGCACCACATTTGGTGCATCCAATGCCTTGTTTGATACCAACCTATGGTCGATTCATGAGATATGCTATGTTTCTAGCAATGAATATCTATGATATTTTAAGCTTAGATATCAAAAATTTGAAAGATCCTCAGAAACATATCCCCAGGGGTAAGATCATTTCTAAAGAGGAATGTCTTAGAATGGTTCCTGGTATTAAAAAAGAGGAGCTGACTGGGGGTGTGATCTGGTATGATGCACAGGTCTACAATACTGAGCGTATGGTTCTTTCATATATTCAGTCTGCTGAAAAAGCTGGAGCTGATGTGGCTAATTATGTTGAAGTGGTAGGTTTTTTAAAAAACGGAAGTCGTATAGAAGGAGTAAAAACCAGAGATTCACTTGACGGAACAGAAAGAGAGGTTCGGGCAAAAATTGTTTTAAATGCAAGTGGGCCATGGGTGGATCAGGTTTTGGATCTTGTGGAAACGCATGATTGCAGAATCCTTTTATCTAAAATGATGATTCTGGTTGTTGATCGCCAATTTGCAAAGAATTATGCATTTGGAATTCCATTCAAGACGAAATATAAGGATGATGACGCCATTGTAAACAAGAACTACCGTTTCCTATTTATTACACCATGGAGAGGTTATTCTTTAGTTGGAGCTATGCAACAGTTGTATTGCGGCAGTCCAGATTATTATAAGGTAAATGAGGACGATATTCAGAACTTCATTGAAGAAGTAAATAATGCTTTACCATATGCTTCGCTTACACGCAAGGATGTTTCATTTTATTATGGGGGTCTACTACCCATTGATAAAGTTAATCCAGACGGAGATATTAAAGTAACTAAACGTTATAAAATTTTGGACCATGAGGTAGAAGGGATCAATGGATTGATCTCAATTGTGGGAGTTAAATATACAACAGCCAGGGATGTGGCTTCGAAGGTAACTGATCTAATCTTTAAGAAACTTGAAAAGAAACCACCCAAATGTACCACCATGGAAACCCAAATTCATGGAGGAGAAATAGTAGAATTTAATGATTTTATTGAAAATGCGATTGAAAATAGACCTCATGAATTAAGTGAAGATATAATCCGGCATCTTGTCTATAATTATGGTTCTGAATATATAAATATACTAAAATATATTGATGAGAATCCCATTTTGGGTCAGAGGATAACTGATAATTCGTATGTTATTAAAGGTGAAATACTTCATGGGATCAGGGAAGAGATGGCACAAAAGTTATCCGATGTTGTTTTAAGGCGCACCGAGTTGGGCACTGCAGGACATCCGGGTGAAGAATGCCTGAAAACATGCGCCGATATAATGGCAAAAGAGTTAGGATGGAATAAAGTTAAAATTCAAGAAGAATTAAAAGACGTGAGAAAAATATATGCGGTTTGAGCTTATTAAGAAAGGATTATGAAAGTTTTTGTAACAGGCGGGACGGGATTTACAGGTGGTCATCTTGTCCGAAGGTTAGTAAAAGAGGGGCATGATGTAGGGGTACTTGCAAGAAAAACAAGCAACACTCAACTGCTTGAAAAACATGGAGTCGAAATAATTACTGGAGATATAACTGACAAGGACATGGTAAAGAAAGCAGTCAATGGTTTTGATAGGGTTTACCATATTGCAGCGATGTACCGAGAGGGGGGTGGAATTTCTGAAAAGCCATTTTGGGATGTAAATGTTGAAGGTACTAAGAATATGCTGGAAGCTTCAGTTCATGCAAATGTGGATCGTTTTATCCACTGCAGTACTGGCGGCGTTCATGGTAATATCTCAAAACCACCGGCAAATGAAAGCTATCCCTACAACCCCGGAGATGTATATCAAAAATCAAAACTTGAGGGAGAGAAACTCGCTTTAGATTACTTTGCCAGAGGACTTCCTGGAGTTGTAATACGGCCAACAGGTATTTACGGGCCAGGTGATCTCAGGTTCCTTAAATTATTTAAGTCCATCCAGACCGGAAAGTTCGTGATGATCGGAAACGGGGAAGTGTTATATCACCTTGTTTATATAGATGACCTGGTAGAAGGGTTTGTGCTATGTGGTAAAAAGGATATTGCAGTTGGACAAACGTATATAATTGGAGGAGAACGATATATATCACTGAACAAGCTTGTTGAAATAATTGCTAATTCATTGGGGGTAAAAGAGCCAAAAATTCGCTTCCCTTTTTTCTGGCCGGTATGGTCTGCAGCTCTA
>JACUTQ010000196.1 GCA_014859725.1 Methanosarcinales archaeon
ATTACGAATTATTTGAGAATGGATACTGTGCCCGAGTAAAAACTGGTCCCAAATTCTTGTAAGATCTTCAGCAAAAGGCATGAGTACAAAGGCTAATCTCTCGTCCATGCTATATGATGCAGGACCAAATAATGGATTGATTTGTATAAGGCTTGACATCTTTATCACTCTCTGAAATTCAGAATCAACATGAGTAACGACAATTGCTCCCAATTCCGCTCGGCGTTGCACTTCGTCTTGTTCGAGCAACGCACTTGGGAAAACGATAAGAAACGGGTCTTCAAGGCCAAATTCCCATTTAGCATTATCTAACGCTTGTTGGGGTGTTAGTTGCTTTTCAGGAACATGAATAAATAGAGAAGACGGCATCCCAAAATGCCGCTGTGCTAAGACAAAGAGGCTGTTTTTATCCAAAATTACCACCAAGCTACAAGTTAGTAGACTCCTTACAACTGCCCTCTGAAGACAATGCTCTTGCGAGGTACTTTGGACTAAAGCTCCAAACTCATCTAGTAATTGATTGATTTTTTGTTGGAGTTCTGGAGGCATATTTCCGCCTGTAGTTCGTGCACCTTTATGCATCATGATTCATAACCCCTTATTCCATTAACAGAAATGGCGTATATCAATATATATTCTAACTCACTTCGCATATCCATCCAATTTGGAAATCTATCCGAATAATGTTCACATATACAACCCCCTGGTCGAACTTCTCCAGCTTCAATCATTGTTTTCTCTCTATCATTCATATCTTCCCCACCAAACCCTCAAACTTTGCATAATTCACCGTCACCCCATCATCCAGATCAATATCAATAAACTCCAGCGCCTTATTATTCAAAACCGCATCATAATCAGTAAGTTCATCGATCAATTTCGATAGCCTGCTCATCTCCTGAGCATCCTTATTCGACTCAGACGAAAGCATCCCCATCCTGGCATCAAGCTTATCCTCAAGCTTAAGCAGATAATCAGTCCTCATCTTTGCCAGTGTCTCCTTATTAAACCTGTGCATATACACCAGCGCATTGAAACCCCTGCCCTTGCCTGATGTGAAGAGCCAGTAGATGGGCCTCTTCTTATACATCTTCACGTGGTCTTTGAAGAACGACTTGAGGAAATAGTCCCGTATCACTTTTTCAGGCGACTCCCCTTTCTTTGATCTGGACAGCGCCCCGGCAATAAATTCAAGGTTCTCGGCAAGGCTCTCAGCCCCGAATGTGGTTTTCAGGAATTCCCTGAATCTGGACACGATGTCGTCTGTGAAGTATTCATGCTCAAGTATGGGGATGATGTTATCCTCATCCGGCATGAACGAGGCTTTCGGCACCTTTTCTTTGAAATCATCAATGGTCTCACCCTGGTTTGCGAGGATGAGCCCTGGCTTGTCTGGGGAGTAGCGGCCGAACATGCAGCCCACTGCGTATGAGATGAACTGCTTGACCAGAATCTCTTTTTTGAATACAAGTTCGCCGTCTTTGATCTCGGATTCGGTTTTCAGGATGCTTATGTTTTCTAAAGGCACATCCGGTGTGAGCTCGTCTGCGAGGTCATAAATATCTATGAAGATACGATTTAGTTCCTCTTCGTTTGCATGGAGTTTGAAGAATTGGTCTTTCCAGTAATCGCAACAGATGTTGTAGGCGTCTTCAATTCGGGTTGTAGTTTTGTGGCGCAAGAGTTCGTTTGTGGTAAAGTTCCAGCTTGTTTCTCGGGAGTCCCATTCTTCTTTGGAGATATTGATGCAGAATTGGGAAAGGGAGTCAATGCGGATTTTTGTTTCTTCGGATTCAGGGAATATAATAGGAAGTCTTTGGATATCTATATTTTGATAATCCATTGTAGTACTTAAACATGCAAGCAGCTTATCTGCAATAATAGTATTTAAAAAACTTATAAAATAAAATAAATTATCTAAATTTGCCGGAAAAGCAGACGGGCCTTTCTTGTCAAAAATACAAACATTAGGCAAGTACCGACAATTAAAATTTTTACTTGTTGTCGCTGTCCAAGTAAGTCCATTTTTAAATCTATATTTTTCTTGTAACAAATTAGATGTTTTGTTTGATTTATAAAAGTTTATTGCATTTTCGGACCAATCGACAACCAATTCAATATTACCATACCATTTTTTATATTCTCCACCTTTATTATAAAATACCCAACGTCTGCCCTTTCCTACATTATTTTTATTTATTTCCCATAAATGTCTTAAAAATCTGTCGTTATCTGCAGTTATATGTTGAGAACCAGTAATATCTATATGTTTCTCTAGCATAACACCTTCTTTAAAGCATTCGATTTCTTTTTTGTTCAACCAATATGCAATTGGATTTCCTGGAATTTCAAAAAAAACGTCTTGTTGTTCTACAATATATCTATTAGCTTTGTTAAAGAACTCCCTTTCCTTCTTATTTCTCAATTTAAAATCACTCAATCGTATGAAGGTAGCCATTTTCACACATCCCCTATAACTTCTCGCATTTTTTCAGTTGTTAAGAAAATACCTGCCATTGTAACAGGTTTGGATATTTGAATTTCTTTTTTATATCTTTTTAATCCAGTTAATTCTAAAACCAATGCTTTTTTGTTTTCCCTGCCTTTGGCATATCTTCTAAACTCATCATCTGATATCATCAACCGTCCATGATACGTGTTTAAGATTGTATTCATATCCAAAAAATCAATTTTTTTTATGGTGGCTTCACCAACAATAGATTTACCTCCACCTGATTGATATATGAATAAAGTAATGTTTTTTTTTATTCTTATTCTAGATTTTTTTTTGGGCTCTCGAGAAGTATATTTTATATAAACATCTCGATTATTTGAAAACATGAAATCAATTGCTTCTTTTGGCAAAGGGAATATAATACTGACTATTTCGTCCATATTTTCACCATGCTCTGATTGTAAAAGCTGTCGTTGAAACAATCTCTCCGCCAATCTGTTCAAAAGCTCGTGGTCCAAGATGAACCATCGTATCTATCTTATGGTTTTCTAAAATTTTGATCCTCAATTTTTCAAAAGATGACAAGAACATCCAAGATTGCATGGTAATCATGGAAGTGAAACCTTTCGAATTAGTAAAATCAAGACATTTCTCAATAAATACCGCAAACAAATCAGTTTTTGAATCTGGATACGCATCGCTAATAAATTTATTTAACTTTGTGTTTATATTCCTTGAACCCATATACGGCGGGTTCGTCACCACACAACTATATTTCCGCCCCATGAGCTTCACCTGCTTCACAAGCTCCTCCAATTTCGACCCCGCAAAAACAGAATCAAGCGTCCCATCCCTCTTCAGCAACTCAAACTCATCCCCCAATCTCTCAAAATCAAACCCCTCCACCTTCAATATAGACCCGTAATTCTTGGCATCGATAAAGAAATCCCACAGCCTGCACAGTTCAGGATACTTCCCCTTATTCAAAGCGCACTCTTCCCTCGTTTCCTGGATAGCGCAAAGATTCAAAGATATCTTCTTGTTAAACAGCTCTTTATCATACATCCTCGCCTTCATCATCAGCGCAAATCCCGCAAGCTGCGCCGCCCTGTCATCAATCTCAAGCCCATAGAGGTTCTTGTTAAGTATCAGGGGCGCAATCTCGCTATCAAGATAACCCTGCGACCTGTATATCTCATACAGCACCTCAAAAGCATAAACAAGAATATGACCAGACCCC
>JACUTQ010000197.1 GCA_014859725.1 Methanosarcinales archaeon
GAGAGGGAGAATACCTTCAGGCTGAAGAGGATTAAAGGATAGGAAGGTTTTCCGGAGGCTCTGAGAAAGGGGCTCCGGTGGTTTTTGGTTTTTTGGTTTTTGAGTACTTTAAGAGTACTTCAATAAAATATAGGAATTCTTTATATACATTTTAAATCATTTCCTGTAATTAAGATTTATTGGATGGTTACTTTCAAAGAGGCGATAAATTTGAAATTGATAACTGTTGTGAAACTCCCCATCTTGAAAGACTGAATAAGGAAGGACATATATGAATAAAATCAGATTTCTCGATGTATTTGCCGGGGCGGGAGGCCTTTCTGAAGGTTTTATAAGATCCGGTTATTCTCCCGTTGCTCATGTGGAAGTTGATCTGGCTGCATGTTATACACTCAAAACCCGTATGGCTTATCACTGGCTAAAAGGTCGCGGTTGGACAGATGCCTATTGTGATTATCTGTATGGAAAAATCAGCAGATCTGAATTATACGAGATGGTTCCGGAGTCTTTGATTGCATCGGTAATCAATGCAAAAATAGATAAAGAATCTTTGCCTGAGATATTTAAACGCATTGATGAGTTTCTTGATAATGAGTCTATAGATCTGATTATTGGTGGTCCTCCATGTCAGGCATATTCACTCGTAGGTCGATCAAGGGATAAGAACCGAATGAAATTCGACATGCGGAATTATTTATATGTTTACTATGCTGAATTCCTAAAAAGGTACCAACCTCATTATTTTGTTTTCGAAAATGTTTCAGGATTACTGTCAGCAAAATCTCTGGATGGTGTTTCTTACTTTGAAAGTATGAGGAAATTGTTCCAGGATGCAGGTTATGAAACTGAATACAAAGTTCTCTCGGCAGATAATTATGGAGTACTTCAGAAAAGAAAACGTGTCATACTTGTTGGTAGAAGAGGTAATGAAACGGGGTTCTATCCAGAGCCGGAAATCTGGAAACCACAGGTGAAAGTCAGGGAGGTTTTCCAGGATCTGCCGGAATTACAAGCTGGTAATGGCTCAACACTTCCCTGCCAACTAAAGGAATGCACAGGTCAGTATTTATATAAGGCTGGAATACGCAATGATAACGTGCCGGTTACTTTACATCAGTCACGTCCACATTCAGATCAGGACCTTGAAATCTACAGGATAGCAGCCAGAAAATGGAATGAAAAAAGGGAAAGACTGGACTACAATGACTTACCGGAACGACTTAAAACACACAAAAACCGTTCTTCTTTCCGTGATCGTTTCAAGGTTGTTGATTCGGATGGAGATTGTTCCCACACTGTTGTGGCTCACATATCCAAAGATGGGCACTATTACATTCATCCGGATATTAATCAGAACCGGTCAATAACTCCCAGAGAAGCTGCCCGACTGCAAACTTTTCCAGATGACTATTTCTTTGAGGGAATGTCGGACAAACCCGGGCGTACTGCCGCTTACCGTCAGATAGGAAACGCTGTACCTGTTCTGCTGTCCCAGAAAATTGCTGAGAAACTAAAGGAGGTATGGTGATGGATGAAAATGATAAGTATTCGATAAGACCTGCGGGCCGGCATATTCTTACAATAGGCCGTGATCTTATTCAGGATAAATATGCCGCTATTGTTGAATTAGTAAAGAATGCCTATGATGCAGACTCTCCGGATGTCCAGATAACTTTTAGGGTTCCAGAAGACAGGAAAAGCATTACAATTATTATTGAAGATCATGGTCACGGTATGTCCAGAGACATTGTAATCAATAATTGGATGGTTCCTTCAACAGATGATAAACTGAAAAGAAAAACCAGTCCAAACGGAAGAACCATGCAAGGGCGTAAAGGAGTAGGACGTTATGCTGCTTCAATTCTGGGGAATGATCTTTCTTTAGTAACAGTTACTCCCGAAGGAGAAAAGACTGAAGTTTATGTGGAATGGGACTCTTTTGAGAATGCGGATTATCTGGATAACGTAGAAATATTAGTAAAAACTACAATTTCTGATCAACCATCCGGTACTATTTTAACAATAACAGGCGATGTAAACTATCTTTCAGAATGGGATGAAAAACAGATTCGGGATCTTGAATTTCAACTAAAAAAGTTAAATTCACCCATCATGTATGAACTTCCTGAGAATTTTGACGATAATTCCTTCTCAATTTTTCTCAATTTTGATGGTTTCTGGAAAAGACAAGCAGACAACATTTCCAAAAAAATTGAGCCATATCCGATTATTGATTTATATGATTACAAAATATCAGGGTCAATAGAACATTATGGAAATGGCACACTTACTTATACAAATCAAAAAGCTCAAAACACTATTGAGGAAACTATTCCATTTGATTATACTGTTCCAACAGGTTGTGGTAGACTATATTTTGATATCCGGGTTTATGATCGTGATAAGGAAGCTATTGAACAGCTTATTAAACGCGGGCTTACAGACGAAAAAGGCATTTATGTTGGGAATCTTCAAGCCAGAATTCTTCTAAATGAATATAATGGAATCGGAGTATATCGAAATGGATTCAGAATACGACCTTTAGGTGATCCGGACTTTGATTGGTTAAAACTTAATAAAAGGCGCGTACAGAACCCCTCCACAAGGATAGGCAGTGATCAAGTTATTGGTTATGTACTGATTCAATCTGAAGATTTATCAAATCTTCGAGAAAAAAGTGCTCGTGATGGTCTGCGTGAAAATCAGGCATATACCAATCTCAAAGATATATCTGCTAAAGTTATTAATGAATTAGAGAATAGACGCTTTGCATATCGAAAAAAAGAGGGGCTTAGCAGAAAAACGCTAAGAATAGAAACCGAACTTGAAAAACTTTTTGAGTTTGACAATCTGAAAAGGGGCGTTCGTTCAAAGCTTAGTAAGAGTGGGATTGATGAAAAGATTGCAGATGAAATCATTAATAGCATTGCCAAAAAAGAGGAGGAGAGCAATCGTATTGTGGAAGATATCCGACAGACTGTCGCGATTTATCAGGGTCAGGCAACATTGGGAAAGATTGTAAATGTAATTCTTCATGAAGGCCGCAAGCCATTAAACTTTTTTAAAAATTCAATTCCAAATTTCAACTTCTGGGCACATGAATTTAAAACCAAAAAAGAACCGGAAATTCTTGATACTATTTTTCCAATTGTTACTGGAATGGGGCACAATGCGGATATTTTTGTAAAACTTTTTGGACGTCTTGATCCTTTAGCAGCAGCGAAACGTGGCCCGAAAAAAAACTTTGTTTTATTAGAACATATCACCAGTTCATTCAAAGTATTTGAAAATGAACTTAGAATGCATAACATTACACACAATATTGACTGTCCTAAAGATCTGATGTTTTGCGGATGGTATCAGGATATTTATATAATTATGACAAATCTGATTGACAACAGCATATATTGGATGGTTGAAAAACAATCAACAGACAAGAAAATTGAGATAATCGTCTCCAATGATGGAAACAAACTTGCGTATATTGATTATCGTGATTCCGGACCAGGTATTGCAAATTATCTTATCGAGACAGAAGTAATTTTTGAGCCGGAATTTACAACGAAAAACGTTGGTAGTGGGCTTGGACTTCCAATCGCAGGAGAGGCTGCTTCCAGAAATGGTTTGAAATTAAAAGCTTTTAAATCCGATTCTGGAGCATATTTCAGATTGGA
>JACUTQ010000198.1 GCA_014859725.1 Methanosarcinales archaeon
CCATGCCAGATCAGGAAGTATTAGACGCCGCCGCAAATGCCGAACTCGACCACCTCATCGCCACCACAATGCAGCTTTTAGGTGCCAGCTCAGCCTATGACCTGAAACCCAGGGATCAGACCGGGAATACCACCCTGTTCGGGGAATACAGATGTGAGGGATTTGCTGAGTACGGGCGGGGACCTGGATAAAGTAACACGGGCAAGACCGGCAGCTGTGAGGATGGAATCCGGCTCGATCTATTTCAGGAAAGACGCACACTGGCTGCCTGAGTATGAGGATGAACTGGTGGCCTTTGATAAAGGGACTCATGATGACCAGGTGGATGTTACAAGCTATGCGGCACGGTGTCTGGTGGAGACATTTGCTGAGGATGAATCCGAGCCTTTTATTATAGGGATATAACAAATAATACAAGGATATCAAATGCAGCAGAAAAATGCTAATAAATATATTTCAATGAATACATCGCTTGATACAATCAAGCAAGAGTAAATGAAGCAAAGATAATAAAGGGGGGGGGGGAAATAAAATATTACGCTGAAAAAGATCTGACTTCTATGTCAGTAAGGGAGGAGATTTTACTGAAAATAATAGATATTCCCATAAAAATAATAGCTATTGTTATTGCTATTATGATTATTTTGAGGTTTTGTTATGTATTGTATGACTTTATTCAGAATCCTTTTCACCCACCAGTTACACTCTCAGAGGAGGCTGTAAGTCATGTAATGACAGGTCTGATACTGTTAGAACTATTGACACTAACTATAAGATTTTTAATAGAAGATTCATTAGATCCGAATTTAATTATTATCACTGTTTTAACAGCAGTTGGAAGAGAGATAATTGTTATAAATTTCAAAGAAGCTGACGCATTAAAAATTATTGCTATGGGATTTATTTTTGCCATAACAATCTTTGGATTATATATTTTAAATAAATCTACAATACCTGAAGGAGAAAACTAATAATATTTTCATCTTATAAATCATTATGCTGCGTTATGGTGTAATAAATTTAAACACTTAACAGACTTTGAAATGTATGCTTTTATCCGTCGTTTTATAGTATCCCTCCCCCTTCCAAACAACGCCACCCATCCCCCCTAACCCTCCTTTATTACCCATCCCGCCTGACTACCCCCCATGCCAGACCAATCCACATCTTATATTCCGCAGGTAAATTTTGAAAACAAATCTTTTTTTTAAACATTGATTAATGCCGGATGATTGTGGTTTTCGAATTTTTTTATAGAAATGGTTAGGAAAAATGCATATCTATTTTCTGCCGAAGTTGGCAAATCGTATATTAAAAACATGTCTTATATATATATATCCACAGTATAAATATAATATTTTAGAGATATGTAAAACCATTAACCGGATAAATTATTCAAAATATTCAGATACCTGCGGAAAGTGAGCACATTAGACGCCGCCGCAAATGCCGAACTCGACCACCTCATCGCCACCACAATGCAGCTTTTGGGCGCCAGCTCAGCCTATGACCTAAAACCCAGGGACCAGACCGGCAATACAACCCTGTTCGGTGAATACAGGATAGACAACAAGAACCAGTTCCTCAGATATTCCCAGCTCAGCTTATTGACCCCACACGCCTTCATGCCACTGGCAAAACTCGGCCTGTCCATCGTCTCAGGGTTTAGACTGGATGCAGTAGAAGGCGCAGAAACCATCCAGAAAGAAATGAACGAATGGGCCCATAAAATCCAGCTCAGGAACAAAGCCCAGAACATAGCCCGCTGCGCAGTCAGGGACGGTACAGCTGTAGCATACCTGCCAGTGAACAAAAAGACCGGCATCGAGACAATCCATATCCAGCCCATGCAGTACACCACGTTGTTACCCGAAGGTATCACACCCGGCCAGAAAGTCAGGGAACTATTGAAAGGCGATGTCGAAAAAGCTGTCCTGATGGAATCCGAAGCCGGCAAGAACAAACATACCGAAATGGACCGGGACGAGTTCGCACTCATCCGCCTGTTCCACGAAGGCTATTTCACCAAGGATATCCTCGGAAGAGAGACCTACGGCCTGTACGGCGTCTCACTCCTGGAACCCCTCACACGAACGCTCAAGAACCACACTGATCTCACAGAAGGCTTCTCAAGCAACATGCGAAGATACGGTGCAGGCCGGCTGCATGTCAACCTGCCCCTGGTAGAGACGCTAAGAGCAGAAGGGAAATACGAAAAGGCAAAAGAACTTCTTGAAGATTCCATAGCAGCGCTCCAGAAAATGTCACCCAACCAGGACTTTGTTACCGGCGGTGCCCAGGTTAGCACAATCGCCGGTACACATGCACCCGATGTCAAGGAGATGAAAGAGAGCTACCAGACAGATATCCTTATCGGGCTTCTGCAAAGCCCCATCTCGATGGGTAATACCAAAGGCAGCACCTATGCCAGCGGCTACCTCGCAAAGGAAGACTGCTACATCATCCTGGAAAGCATCCAGGAACTTGTCAGGGAGACCATACAGTCAGAGAGCATAGACAGGCAGTTAGCCTTCTTCGGCCAGGAACCGGGCGTAGTCCATATCGAAGTCGATAAACTGGACGTGCCCTATGTGGATTACAACACTCTGACCGATGCCAGGTTGAACGATGACATCACACAGGGCGAATACAGACAATCACTCGGCTTCCCGGAAGATAAACCAGCAGATGAATAGATCACACGACCTGCAGCTGAGGAAGGCAGAAAGGATCTACCGCACAAAGCTGCTAAGACTGCTGCGCAGAATATTTCTCTCCCGGAAGGCGAAGAGCTCGGTGCACTGTACGACCGGTTCATGCTCAGATACGTTGTCCCGTACATAGCGGACGACAGCGATTTTAAGCAGATGATGCTCATAGACAGCAACAATCCGGCACCTGCTACCCTGACCATAGATGAGTTAAAAACAGCGCAGGAAGAGGCAAAAGCAGTCCTTGTTCCGGATGAGATACTGGACCATATCATCCAGGTCAGGAACGAACTCAAAAAAGAAGGCGTGATCAACTCGGACCGGCGGTATAAGCAGAGCCTGGATATCCTGAAAGCACATGCGTACCTCAACGGCAGAAAAGCAGTCGGAGAAGAGGATCTGGCCATATTGCAGCATATCCTGTGGAGCCAGCCTGCCGAGATCAAGACCGTGCAGCGTGTTATAATGAGTTCAGCCAATCCGCTGTTAAACAAGGTCCTGGAATTAATGGACCAGGCGCAGGAAGTGAATAAACACGTCATGGATTCATTAAGGGACAATCCCGAACAGGCATCCTCATCAGGTGTTGAGGCCAACGCCAAGCTCAAAAAGATAGGTGAGCAGCTTGTAGAACACAAAGCAACTGCTCAGACACAGGGCAGGAGTACAACACGGATAGATGAGGCCATTGCACAGGTTGCGGCAATGAACAAACAGGTCCTGAAAGACTGCCTGGGGTTAAGCCTGTAAGGAGTGGATAGCAATGGTAAGAGCAAAGAACCAGGCAGCGCTTGCATTCCAGTTCGTTAATGGTGCAGTGGATGGAACAGTGGGGACATTGTTCATCCATCAGAACATGCTGTACAATACAGAGAACGAAGAGTTTCTGCCTGTTGCACGCAGGATAGGACCTATGGGTAATAGCCAGATCCTGTTGATTAATGAGATCTCCGATT
>JACUTQ010000199.1 GCA_014859725.1 Methanosarcinales archaeon
CCATTTCCAATATAACCTTCTGGTTCAGCACAAGCTTCTTCCTAAACATGTTGGTAAACGAACCCACACGCTGGTTCGGTTTTCTCGCCGGACTTATAATCTCCATAGGATTAGCAATTATCGCAAGCAGTGCTGTCAAACTATTCAAATAGAATCTTCACTGTTGTGCTGGTGTCAGGCAAAAAATCTGAGGGGGGAAAAATCATGAATAAATATTTGACTGTGAAACGAATAGAATTTGCCGTTACGTATTTATGTAATGCAAGATGTAGACACTGCTATTCTATTCATAGTGAAGGAGCATTCCCCGCACACATCGATAAGTCCTTGGCTTTAGAAATCGTTAGAAAAGTTGGTAGGAAATACAAGCTTGAATCGATAATGACTTTTGGAGGGGAACCTCTGTTGTTTCCGGAAATCGTATGCGTTATTCATAAAGAAGCTGCGAGTGTAGGAATTCCTCTCAGGGAAGTAATTACAAATGGTTATTGGTCAAATAATTCCGGAAGGATTAAGGAGATAGCCAAAAATTTGGCAGAATCTGGCGTGAACAGCATTATTATTTCTGTTGATGCTTTTCATCAGGAACATGTTCCTCTTGATATTATCAGAAAGACTGCTGAAGCATGTCTACAGGCACGCATTGAAGATGTATCATGGGATCCTTGCTGGGTAATCTCAGAAGATGACGATAACCGGTATAATCGAAAGACCAAGTTCATTCTGAAAGAACTTGAAGACTTACCTATAAGGAATTCAGGAGGTAATATGATGGAACCAGAGGGATTAGCTCTAGTTAATTTAAAGGAATTCTTGCCTCCGAGAAAAAAGATACCCGCTGGCAAGTGCGGTGACATACCTTATACAGAACCCCTTGACTCCATCAAATGTGTATGCGTCGAACCAGACGGAAGAATCGCTGTATGCAACGATTTTTACATTGGAAACGCCTCAAAAACGGACATTGTTGACCTCATAGAGAGCTACGATCCATTTAAGATTCCAGAGATGAAAGCAATTATCGAAAATGGCATGAAAGGATTGATAGATTGGGCAAGAACAAAAGGTGTTGAACCTGATCCAGAAGGATATTACTCCATTTGTCAGATGTGTACTAACATTCGAAAGAGCAAACAAAAATTGAAATAAGAGCTACTGAGGACAAAAGGTTTAGAATCCCTCGCATCAGGAGTTATACTCGCTGATTATCGGCATTATTTATCTTCCAAGATAAACTTAGCAGTTCCCCCCCCCTAAAAATGTAACTTATTCCTAATGTCTATTGATGGGTCATATACCTGAAAAGATTAATTTAGACCAGCTCATCGTATCATGGTTGGGGCTGATATGCAGAACATAATATATTCTGAGTGGGTTCCAGCGGGAACGTTAGTGAAAACACTAGTCGGATTTCTTTCTTCACTTGTCTCATGCGTTTTGTTGATAGTAATCGCGGTTGGCGTTGCAATTCAAAATCCCCTTTTAATTGTTGTCTTAGTGTCTGTTTTAGCGATCGTGTTGATTCTATTTTGGAATTATCGAGGTATTCAGATACAAGTGACCAACAAGGAACTTTCAATCAATTACGGCTTTTTCAATCACAAACATATTCCAATATCAAATATAGTCTCTTGTAAACACACCAAAACCCCTTTTTGGAAATATGGAGGAGTAGGCGTTAGATATTGCTTTACTGATCGCTCTTGGGCTTACACAACATCATTCGGCGACGCGGTTGAAATAATCCAGCGAAAAGGAAGATCTTTCGTTTTCTCTTCGAATAACCCTGAAAAACTCTGCAGTATCATTGACCAAAAAGTGCGCGAAACAAATCTTTAGTTTTACGGTTTTCAAATAAAATAATTAGGAGCAAAAGTTTCATCAGGAAACGGTAGTCTGGCATCTGTCGTTAAGTTTAAGCCTATCTGATTCAGCGTCTTCTCGTTGCCTTCGTTTATAAGATGGGTAGTGTGCATCTCGCAATCTTTCAATTTATCCAGTGCATCTATGCATTTGCGTGCTTTCTCGTCCGATACTGCGCTTGCAGCCAGTGCGTTGAGTATTTCTTTTACATCCAATGATGTGCTGCTTAGCCTCATTAGGTTCTTTAGTTGTATAATGCTCTGGATGACGTTTGGAGATATCACGTCGACTTCATCCGGTATTTTTGCAATGATCTTTATTGCGTTTAGAATCGCCGCTGATTCAGCATAGAGTAGTGGCGAATTCTTGCCTGTTACAATTACAGCTTCGCCGGAATCCAAGGGGATTTCAATTGCTGCGCCACAGAACACACCTGTATATCCTTTTCTTTCATCTTTTCTCTTTTTAGCATCTTCCGCTGCTTCTCTTGCTGGCAGGACAACAGAACGATCTCTAGGGTCAACGCCCACCTTTTCCACAATCTTTTTCATTCTCTCAAGCGTATCGTAGAGAGTGTTACCCTCTACAAATTCTCTGTGATACCTGAAGTAGCGTCTTACGATTTCTTCTTTACTTGCTTTACGTACTACGTTATCATCGATTATTCCTTCTTTAACCATGTTGACACCCATGTCAGTTGGCGATTTATATTTCGCCATTGGGCTGTCTTTATCGACTACCTTATCAATTATTTTCTTCATTATCGCAAAATTTTCTACATCTCTAGAATAGTTGATTGCTGTTATTCCATATGCTTTTTTGTGGAATGGATCTACGAGGTTATAATCTCCTATATCCGCGGTTGCTGCCTCGTACGCAATATTTACAGGATGGTTAAGGCTTAGATTCCAGACTGGAAACGTCTCAAATTTTGCAAAACCGGACTTGACACCTTGTCTTCTATCGTTATAAACTTGCGCCATGCAGAATGAGAATTTACCGCTACCTGGTCCAGGTGCAGTGACAACTACAATCTTTTTCTCAGTATCCACGTACTCTTGTTTGCCGTATCCTTTATCACTTACAACAAAATCCAAATCTTTAAGGTAGTTTGGCATCTCGTAATGTGTGAAAACACGTATTCTCCTATTATGAAGTTTTTGCTTGAATTTTTTCGCTGTCAATTCATTGTTGAAACGATTTATCACCACGGCAGAGACGTCTAAACCCACCTCGCGAAGGTCATTTATGTCTTTGAGTGTTTGGTCATCATATGCTAATCCAAAGTCTCGTCTAATTTTTCTTCCTTCAATATCTTTCGCACTGACGCAATGTATTATTTCACTTTTTTCTTTCAGTCGCCGAAGCATCTGTAGTTTTGTGTCGACACCAAAGCCTGGGAGCACACGTGAAGCGTGATAGTCATAACACAATTTACCGCCGAATTCTAGATAGAGTTTGTCGAAAAGCGAAACACGGTCAAGTATCTTTTTTACCTGAGCCTTCAAGTATTTTTTTGTGTCAAACCCGATTTTTCTAATCATTTAACCGCCCACTGTGAAACAATCAATGGATTTGCATATTTTCTTGTAGCTACAATAACATAGGCAACAGACTACAATTACCACAAAGTGCATAAAAACCTATTGCAACATGAAAATGCTTATTCGACAATTCAAGACAGAAACTTTATCAGTAAAATTTCTTTCTCGAAAGAAGGTTTTGTGGACCGGGCGGGATTTGAACCCGCGGCCTCCGCCTTGCGAAGGCGGCGTTCA
>JACUTQ010000200.1 GCA_014859725.1 Methanosarcinales archaeon
GAAAGGGTTATGAAACGCGTGAGCCGGATGTGATGAAAGTCGCAAGTCCGGTTCTGTGAGGGGGCTCATAGTAACCTTGGGGATATTACCCTAGAAAGAGGTGCGCTATGAGCCCTACTCGACCACCTAATTATTTTCCTCTTTGTTAAATACTATCTCAGCATTATCCACATCTGCTTCAATGGTATCCCCTTCACCGAACTCCCTGTTCAGTATCTTCATTGCCAGTGGGTCCAGGATCTTTTGCTGGATGGTACGTTTAAGAGGCCGTGCACCATAAGTGGGATCAAATCCTGTCCGGGCTACGAAATCCTTGGCATTTTCAGTTAAAACAATCTCTATTTTCCTCTCTTTCAGGCGTTTACTCAACAGGCTCAACTGGATATC
Organism: Methanosarcinales archaeon; assembly: GCA_014859725.1. Lineage (NCBI taxonomy): Archaea > Methanobacteriati > Methanobacteriota > Methanomicrobia > Methanosarcinales > Methanosarcinales archaeon. The sequence continues at coordinate 388 of JACUTQ010000200.1, forward strand.
CACTATCTTCAAGATTTCTGGCAGCTTTAACTGATGGAACATTATGATATCATCAAGCCGGTTCAGGAACTCTGGCCTGAATTGAACCCGCACTGCCTCCATCACCTTATTTTTCATCTCTACTTCATCATCGCCATGTTCGACTATCCACTGGCTGCCAATATTGGATGTCATGATAATCACGGTATTCTTGAAATCCACGGTGCGCCCGTGCCCGTCAGTGAGCCTGCCGTCATCCAGGATCTGAAGCATTAGATTGAACACATCCGGATGTGCCTTTTCAATCTCATCCAACAATATTACCGAATACGGTCGCCGCCTCACAGCTTCTGTAAGCTGGCCACCTTCCTCATATCCCACATATCCGGGCGGCGCACCGATAAGCCGTGCAACAGTGTGCTTTTCCATATACTCACTCATATCCAGCCTGACCATAGCGGCCTCATCATCGAACAGGAATTCGGCCAGTGCCCTGCCCAGCTCTGTCTTCCCCACTCCCGTAGGACCCAGGAACATGAACGAACCTGTAGGACGGTTGATATCTGAGATGCCGGCCCTGCCCCTTCGCACAGCGTTGGCAACAGCAGAAATTGCCTCATCCTGCCCCACTACACGCAGCCTGATGCGGTCTTCCATATGTACCAGTTTTTGCATCTCACCTTCCAGCATCTTGCTCACCGGTATATGTGTCCAGTTGGACACTACTTCTGCTATGTCCTCCTCATCCACCTCTTCCTTGAGCATTTTCTGGTCCTTTTGAAGTTCTACAAGTTTTGTATTTTCAACTTCCAGCTCCTTTTGAAGGTTCAGCAGGACCCCGTACCTGAGTTCAGACGCCCTTTCCAGATTTCCTTCATGTTCTGCCTTCTCGGAGTCCATCCTGGCCTTCTCGATATCGCCTTTAATTCTCCTAATAACCTGGATTGTATCCTTTTCAAGCTGCCAGTGAGCTTTCATCTGGCTGCTCTGCTCTTTCAGGTCAGATAGTTCCTTTTCGATCTTCTCCAGGCGCTCCTTTGAGTAATCATCCTTTTCCTTTTTCACAGCCTGGCGCTCGATCTCAAGCTGCCTGATCTTCCGCTCGGCATCATCCAGTTCTGCAGGCATGCTGTCTATCTCGATCCTGAGCTTTGATGCGGCCTCATCGATCAGGTCAATGGCCTTGTCAGGTAAGAACCGGTCCGTGATATAGCGATGGGACAGCACAGCTGCTGCCACAAGTGCCGAATCCTGGATCCTGACACCGTGGTGAACCTCATATTTCTCGATCAGTCCCCGCAGGATGGATATGGTCTCATCCACTGTGGGCTCGTCCACCAGTACGGGCTGGAACCTGCGCTCAAGTGCAGCATCCTTTTCAATGTACTTTCTGTACTCGTCCAGCGTAGTGGCACCGATGGCCCGCAGCTCTCCCCTGGCCAGGGCAGGTTTTAGGAGATTTGAGGCATCAATTGATCCTTCGGCTGCCCCGGCACCCACAATGGTGTGCAGTTCATCAATGAAAAGGATGATCTTCCCTTCAGAATCCTGTATCTCTTTGATCACTGCCTTCAACCGCTCCTCGAACTCACCCCTGAACTTGGTACCTGCTACCAGAGCACCCATATCAAGAGCAACCACTTTTTTATCCCTGATTGTCTCTGGTACATCCCCTGCAAATATCCGCAGGGCCAGTCCTTCTGCGATTGCGGTTTTTCCCACACCTGGTTCGCCTATCAGCACAGGGTTGTTCTTGGTCCTGCGGGAGAGCACCTGGAGTACCCTGCGTATTTCGTTATCCCGCCCGATTACAGGGTCCAGTTTTCCCTGTGATGCCAGTTCAGTGAGGTCCCGGCCGTACTTTTGCAGCGCCTGGTATTTCTCTTCAGGATTCTGGTCAGTGACCCTGGAAGAACCCCTGACCTCCTTGAGTGCTTTAAAGAGCCCATCCTTTGATACTCCATTCTCTTTTAAGATCCGTGATGATATGCCATGTTTCTCATCAGCTATTGCCAGGAGCAGATGTTCAGTGCTAAGGAATTCATCTTTTAGCTGTTTCATCTCACTAAATGCTGCTTCAACCAAGTCATTGATCCGCTGGGACATGTAGAGCTGCCCCCCACCTGCTACTTTTGGAAGCTTTTGCATCTCTTCTTCCAGCTGGCCGGTTATTCCCGGTACGTTGACACCCAATCGATGAAGGATCTGGAGGGTAAGCCCTTCTTTCTGGTTAATCAATGCCAGCAAGAGATGCTCTACATCCAGCTGCTGTTGATTAAGATCAAGTGTTAGGTTCTGGGCATCAGCAAATGCTTCCTGTGCTTTTATTGTAAATCTATCAAATCGCATGGTAATCACTACACTATTTACATAGTCTTTCTGTAATTAAAAGATTAGCTTCTTTGCAAGAATAAGCGGGTAGTAATGCTATCTATTGGATTCTTCGCATAAAGAATGTAAATGGAACATTTTTCCTCAATACCTTAAATACTAAAAGTCAAGGACTACCCTGTAATAGAATTGCAGGGCATCTTTCTGGATGCTCATGGATTTACATTTCTAACGGTTCATTTTTTCCAATGGAGACGCAGGATTCCATTTCAACAGAAATAACTTTCGTTCCCAGTTATCCACCTTTTGTTTTGTAACAATCTATAATAATAAATATTAGCCTATAGTAATCTATAAGTGTATTAAAACTAATTTTGATATCATGGTTACAACGATTCAAATAAAAGAAGACATAAAAGCAACATTGAATCAAATGAAAATTTTTGAAAGGGAAACATATAATGATGTTCTTGAGAGGCTTATTGAAGATGTCCAAGAACTCAATGAGAAGACAAGATTAGAAATAGAATCAGCATTAAGAGAGATTGAAAGTGGCAAGTTTGTTACACATGAGAAATTAGCGAAAGATTTGGGATTTTGATGCAATTTCAAATTATCTGGTCAGAATCAGCGGCAAACGAACTTAAAAAATTAGATCGTCTTGTTGCAAAACGTATTTTCAAAAAAGTATCAAAACTTAGTGAAAATCCATATCATAATGTGACAAAACTGGTAAATGCTCCATATTATAGATTACGCGTTGGTGATTATCGTATTATCTTTGAAATACAAAATGAAATCCTTAAAATACTAATTCTCAAAGTAGGTCATAGAAAAAGTATCTATAAAGATTAATAATTCGTAACTATTCAGCCACCCTATTAACAATTTACGTTTTAAAAAAACACGTAAAC
>JACUTQ010000201.1 GCA_014859725.1 Methanosarcinales archaeon
TTTCCAGCAAGGGGATAAGAAAATGCGTTTATACTTTCCTATACGTGAACAAAATAAAGGAAAAGCCGGTTCTTCCATCTCAGGTCATCCATCCAGTCAAATATTTTCGATTTGGTTGACGACGTTTTTTTAACCAGAGACGCAAACTTAGCTTTCAACCACATATAAGGGATTAAAAACGTTATAAGATTTATAAATCTATTGAAAATGTTATAAATCAATCTATCAAATTAGAAATGCCAGTTTTTTAATTGGATTGGATTTTCTCCGCTACACAAATCCTTAAGTTGCGAAAAATTTATATACTATTAAATCAAATGTTTTTGCGGAGCATGGTTTAGATTGTAATGGACAAATTCCGGATTATCGGAATTCATGATGATTATTCGAGCAAAGATTTAACCAGTCTCCTGAAATAGCTACGGTCTGTTAAAGGAGGATGAATGATGGGTACGATCATGAAAGTTTCATTGGTAGGTGCAGAACTGGAGGAGAACCTTGGTCTGCGTTACATAGCATCAGAATTGGAGTCCAGAGGACATATCGTTGATATAGTCCCATTCAATTCAGAGTATGATATCCCACATGCCGTAAAGCAGGTGACAGGGTTTGCCCCGCAGATTACCGGTTTATCGATGGTATTTACAAGCCGTGCTCGAGAGTTCTGTCATCTTGCCCGGGCACTTAGAGACAGCGGCTACACTGGTCACATTAACGCCGGGGGACATTTTGCTGCTTTGAATTGCCAGAGTCTGCTCAAAGATTTTCAAGCATTTGACTCGGTCGCACTTGGTGAAGGCGAATATATACTCAGTGCTCTGGCAGATAATCTTGATAAGCCATCCCGGGTGCATGGTTTATGTTACCGACGAAACAATGGTTCAGTTGAGATCAACCCCTCTACAGGCAACCCCGATAACCTGAATGCGTTACCATTCCCAAAACGAACAACATTCCACGAGTATTTCGGCAAACCCATTGCCAGTATCTTAAGCAGTAGAGGATGCTGGCGCAACTGTGCCTTTTGCAGCATCAATGCCTGGTACAAAAGCGGTGGTGGAAAGAAGTTTCGAATTCGGAGCGTAGAGAATATCGTAGCAGAGATGAAAGAACTCTACTTTAGTTATGGCATCAGGATATTTAACTTCCAGGACGACAATTTCTTTCTCTCAAACCATATAGATGCCCTTCATCGTTTTGAAGCGCTGCGAGATGAGCTACATAAGGAAGGAGTGCATGGAATTGCTATTGCTATCAAAGCTCGACCTGATAGCATTACCAAAGAATCAATCCAGGTGCTGGATGACCTGGGATTATTCCGGGTATTCCTGGGAGTGGAAAACGCATCAGAGAATGGATTGCGAAAATTGAATCGCAAGTGTTCCATTGACCATATTCTGAATGCTCTTCGGATACTCAATGATTTCGATGTGCACATCGCCTACAACCTGTTAATGTTTGAACCTGACACGGTGTTGGAGGATGTCTTGATTAACCTGCGTTTCATGGAACGGCATATAGAAAATCCGTTCAACTTCTGCCGTGCAGAGGCGTACGCTGGAACAGGTTTGGAGGCGAAACTGCTGGCTGAAGGTGGATTGTTGGGTGATTACTTTGGGTTTGATTACAGACTTAAAGATCCAGGTTCTGAGGCTTTTCATCAGATCGCCAACTATGCCTTCTTTGATCGTAATTTCAGCGATTCCGGATTGCATTATTTCAATATGCAGGTGGATTTCTATTTCCAACTGTTGCGACGCTTTCATCCAGAAGTTCTGAGTCAAACACTGCGCGGAACAGTACGTAATTTCATCAAACAGACAAATCTGGATACTTACCAGTGCTTGTGCCAAATATATGATTTTGTGGCTGTTATCGACCCCAGCGATCATTCATCAATTCGGAGATTTGCAAGAGAGATGCGGGAAATTGTGGATGAAAGAAGTGTTGAGCTTCATGATCAAGGTGAGAACATTCTGCGCTGGCTGAACGATGCATATGGACGCAGAGGCAAAGGTGTAGAATCCAGGGTTGAGATGCCTTTCCAGGGATACGAACCACTTTCAAATAGGGGCTTTGATAGCTCATGGGAGTTTGCAGGGGCTGGGACCACAGAAGCTGCCAGTTTAGACTTATTCGGGAATACGCTATCAGCAATACCTTATAATGTATTTAAGGACCGGATGATTCATCAAAATGAAAAATAAGGGGTGATAAAAAAATAATATACAGACCCAGAAGCATACACTATGACCCATAAAAATTGGTTAACCTATTGTTACTGACTTAAAGAATATAAATACCAGATTAAGCAAAATTATACATAGAGTAAAATTGGAGGAATATTATGAAAGAAGAAAAGATTGTTAGTGTCCGTGATTGGGTAGAGCCGGCACATCCGACTATTATCAAACTTCGAGACGAACTGGTTTCAATATATAAACTCATTCGAGAAAAATATCAGACGGAAATAGACAATACATTCGATCGAGTATCCCGGCAGATAGGGTTTGTGGTAACCACTACCATACCGGTCGTATTTGAGGTTGAAAGGGAGGGTAAAGTCAACCGCATCAGCATGGGGGCAGAACATCTGAAAGGTACCCTTTTTGAACGAGAGCTGTCAGCTGCATTGAAGCCCATCTTAAGCAGCGACCCGATCCCGGCGCTCTCAACAGGTAACTACAAGCTTAACCTCATCTGGTTTGATGCTCTCAAACTGAAACTGCGAACGGACTGGATGGAGCCTGCCCACTTCCGTCCAGGTGGACTCGTGGAGAGCATTCGTCCTGAAATAGCAGCCAAGTTAGTGGGCTTAAAGCATTGCGCATGGTGTGAGCCAGCACACTGGTTTGACCCAGGCATTTTAATCGCCATGGAGGATGCGGTTCTGATCGAAGCAATCGACGAAGTATACCCGGAACTTAAACTTGTGGACCGCGTGGCATCCACCAGGGAAGCTCTCCGTAAGGTTGGACCGGGAGTGAGGGAACCGGCGCATTTCCGCCCGATAGAGGGAGGTTTGGAACCAGAAAAAGCCAAGAATGTGCTTTCAGAACTTGCCTCTGTGCTGCGTAAGTATGGTTATTAGATATTTAAATAAATGGAAAGTATTTTAAAAAGGTATTAACCTCGGTAACAGGGCGGCATAGAACAGCCTGTGCGGGATTGCCACCGCGCGGTTTAACAATGGAGTTGATATTGCTGATGTGGAAGGGAACTGTCACATAATATCGGTTGCATTCCAGAACTGGACTGTATCATTATAAGAGGTGCTTTCAGTACAATTTCACTTAATAAGATACAGGTGGAGAAATGATAATAGTAGTGGCATCTGATGTACATTTGGGATATGAGAAATGCAATAAAGCTGATTTCCTGGAATTTCTGGATAGGTGTGATTCAGCAAGTATAGATCATTTGTTTCTATTGGGTGATATTCTGGACTTCTGGAGACGAAATAACGCCAGAGCAGTTTTAGAGAATAATGAAATCATTGAAAAGATCGCTGAACTGAACGTCAGGAATATACATTACATTGTGGGAAATCGTTCGATCAAATTGAGGTGAGGTGAGTATGAAGGAAGATAAAGCAATTCA
>JACUTQ010000202.1 GCA_014859725.1 Methanosarcinales archaeon
TAGTTTCGTTTGGTATGTCATTAATAACAAACATGCTAAGGACAATATTATTATTATTTATCTGTCAAAATCAGGTCATTAAATCTGCGAAGCATAATTTTATAATACACCTTTGAAATAATGGCCTGTGGAGGAGTCAGCTTTGCAGCGATCTTTGGTCCTGTTGTCTATGGCTTTGCGGTAACTTTGCGTCCACTTTCCTGTAGTTTTTTTATCATATGTTTTTGCCTCGATTCTCAGGCAACTGACACCCGATTCAATTATACGGGGTATATAATTGAGCATACACAGTTCCCTGGAGGTCATGATATAGGTACGTTTTTGCCTGTCGGTTGTTATCTGATAAGTAAATCCTTTTTCATCTTCAAGCAGAGCATAATGTATATTATCGTCAGGGAATAGTGCTCCTAAAAGATCATGTTCAGATAACATTAAAGGAAAAAAACCATGAACAATACATTCTACCGGACCATTGGAAGCGATATGTTGTATTTCATCTAATGTAAGCTCAGGTGAAAGTGTCACCCTCTGGCAGTAATCTAAATAATATGTCATTGTTACCCTGTTAAAGACATTGAAGGGATAATCAATGATCAATGATTTTTTATCTATTGAGTTATGAAGGCGATAAAGATCGCCCTGGTTTGCAACAAGAAATCCGTCAGGATTTACAGACGGTTTTGATGCTTCAAATTCTTTAACAATTCTGGGGGTGTTGAGATATACTTTTACTTCCTTTTTCTTAGCGTACTCAATAATATGATCATAATCTTCTTTTATTAGCGGATCTCTAACACATTCTCCATCGAAGTAGACAATATCTGCACCGTTATCAACAGCTGCTTCAAAGGTTTCTATTGAGCATGTATTGACTGAGAGAACAGGTTGATATTTTCCATCTCTACTGTTAACAATGATTTCAGGTTTTTTGCAGGTGCGTTTCCAGTTCTTTGTACGTTCTGCTTTAAGCTTATCAACTGCAATTTTGCGAAGAGAATTCAATTGAGAGATGGGGATGAATATCTTATCATCTAAATCGAGAATGATATTTTCGGACTCAAAAAAGGTGTTGCCAAGTTTCTTCAATTGTTGGATTATAGATTCTTGTGATGTTGGAGCTCCTTTTGCTTTGCCTGGGATCTCTCCTTTTATCGAGACTTTATTCTCACCATCTGTAATGCAAAATATAATTGGTTTTCCAGGTTTTGCAGTAAATGATATGGTTATTGGAATTTTTTTCATGATGTCTTTAAGCCCAAATGAATCCATCAATTTGGAGTCATAGGTCTTGAAAACAGTCTCATTTCTGTAGATGACTTTTTCCATGGGTATTTTGACTGTAGCACAGGAAGGTGTAGTTTCCACACTCTGATTATTGATATACATGCTTCGTACTGTAGTTCCCGTACCCCGCCCCTGGGTACCTATTCCATCGCCTATCCTCAATGGTTGCTCAATATGAATATATGCAAATTTTCTATTCCAGTCATATTTTACAACATTACCAAGATAAGTCCCCTGGTTATGCGGCTGTTTTCTGCTCATTAGATCGCTGCCAGGATTTCCAAATATATATCCCGAGGTGAAATCCCGGTTAAAAAGCTGGCGAAGTGCGTGCTTTTCTTCATATGATACATGAAACTCTTTTGCGTTTTCAAGATATCTCTCAATAAGCATCCTGTAAGTTCTAACCACACCTGCCACATATTCAGGCCGCTTTAATCTTCCTTCAATTTTGAACGAATCAATTCCGGACTCTATCAGAAGTCCGATGTGTTCGCTAATATTGAGGTCTTTAGGACTCAAAAGATAGCCCTTTGCTCCATCAATTGTGTATTTTCTCCTGCAGGGCTGGGTACAATATCCACGGTTCCCGCTTTTTTCTCCTATCATGCTGCTAAAAAGACACTGACCCGAATATGAAAAGCATAGTGCCCCGTGGATAAATACCTCGATCTCTGTTTTGGTTTCAGATTTTATCTTTCTAATTTCATTAAGGGAAAGCTCTCTGGCAAGCACCACTCGTTTTACTCCCATATCTTCAAGGAATCTGACACCTTCCATATTGTGAATGGTCATTTGTGTGCTGGCGTGGACGGGAAGTAGAGGAAGCTGATCTTTTATTAATTTCAGGATGCCCATATCCTGCACAATGACAGCATCTGCCCCTGCATTGCAGAGAAATTGAAGATATTCGCACACCTTTTCGAGCTCTGAATCCTTGATAAGGGTGTTCACTGTTGCATATGCTTTAGTTTTGTTAATATGAGCGTAATCAATAGCCCATTCAATTTCATCATTTGAAAGGGCAGCATCATACCTTGCGCTGTAAGCCTCTCCACCGAAATATACGGCGTCTGCTCCATTTTCAACTGCTGCTATCAGAGCTTCTTTGCTTCCGGCAGGTGCTAATAATTCGGGTTTATGCATCAGGGGTTATAATAATGTGGGGCGTTAAAAAGTTAATGGGGAGAACTATGTTCAATTTGATGCTTATTTCATGTTCGATAGTAAATCTGAATTTTCACATTCAATAAAATTGAATTTATTATCATCCAAAATTCGGGCATCAATGCACATTTTCTTTCTGCCTATTTTTCATAGTTTTAATCTATAACATAATTCCTCTTTAGAGACTTCTCGGAAAAGCACCTGAAAAGCGCCTTAATGTGAAACTTTCAACATTATTGTTCCAATTAAATCACCATGCTGCGCCATGTAGAGTTTAGACAATAAAGCTTAAATATTGAAAAAACGGTCTTTTCCGACAGTCTCCTTTAAGAGCGATAAATTAAAGACGCATAAAATGAATTAGGAAAACCCAATGTGATGTTGCCGCAGCTGAACCTTGCAATGGTTCGATACAAGCGTGCATTTCGCTCAATAGCACAAAAAAAATCCCAAATAAGCGGGGGTTGCCCAGCCAGGTCAAAGGCGCTAGGTTCAGGGCCTAGTCTCGTAGGAGTTCGAGGGTTCGAATCCCTCCCCCCGCATACAATTTCAGGTTCTATTCGCCTTTTTTTTGAAATACTTTCACTTCGCTTCGCAGAATCTAAAGAATAGATAAGGAGGAAAAAATGTGTGATCCACTAACTGAACAAATAATTGGTACAGCAATTGAAGTTCACAAGCATATTGGCCCTAGTCTTCTAGAATCTATTTGCGAAGAAGCACTTTGTTACGAATTTAGTATAAGAGAAATCCCATTTTAACGGCAGGTTGAAGTGAATGTGGTTTATAACGGCAATATAATAAAAGGTCAACGTGTTGATATTCTGGTTGCTGCTGAGGTGGTGGTGGAATTAAAATCGGTATCAAAGCTATGTTTGAACCCGTCCAGGTCTGTAATGTCGGTGTTCAGATCGGCTGGGGGGGTGGATTAATGGGGTGTCTTTTTTAAGGAATTTATCTAGAATCATGATCTAAGGTTTCGGTATTTTTTCGATGCTTCTTCGGTTGTGTATCGATTGGAGTTCGAGATATATTTCTGAAATATGACAATGTCAGAAATATCTGGATCGAAAAGCAGTTGGAGTAATTGAGGCAAAACCGGAAGGTACTACGTTAAGCGGTGTTGCTGAACAGACAAGCAAATATA
>JACUTQ010000203.1 GCA_014859725.1 Methanosarcinales archaeon
GGTGAGGTTATCTTCGAGCTGCGCCTTCCAGTGGAGTTCTGACCAGCGGTCGTAGTCTATTGGTTCGAGGTGTTTGGGGGCAGGTTTAGCGCCAAGGTCAGTGGAAATGCTGTAGAAGGCGAATTTCAGGTTTGCAGTACTGTGAAATGGTTTTCCTGTCATTTTTTTCTCTTTCAAAGCGAGTTCCAAACACCACTATAATCTATCTCTGCTTCTTTCAGATTGTGAACCACTGTACCCGGCGTGAAGCACAAATTTGATGGTGCAATACGTTTGCCCGGCTCTCTATGCGTTTCCCTTTGCAGGTTATCTTTGTTTTTCTCGTATCCTCTTCCAGAAATCAATTCAATGTCGCCACAAAACTGATATGTCTCTGAATATCGTAAATGGGATAAAATCGGGTTTTTATCTATATGTTCTATACAAACCTTATCCTTTGAACTTAGGTCAAATTTAAAACTCAATTCGGGAAGTTGAATAAGACTTGAATCTAACTTCTCAATTTTGCCGAATCCATAGTTCAATTCCCCTCCAACAAAAATTACCTTGAATGGGTCTTCATCATTTACAGTAATATTTCCATTTCCATCAGTGTCTACCTGGATATTTTCTGTAATTTCATTTTTTGAAAAATCTTTTTTAATAAACATTTTGCCAAAAATACGTGTATTTTTAATCTCTGATTTTGATTGATACTTTGGTCTGATGAATTCAATATCATGAAGTGATTCGTCTTTAGCCGTACCTGTAGTGGGTTCAATTTCGGTTGAAATAAAACTTCCAATATATCGATTCTGAAATTGAGAGACTAACATATTTCCATATTTTAAGCCATCATCCGAGTACCCTGGAACCAAAAATGGCTTGTCAGAATCTCCGTCATAAATATAAAAATAAGTGAAATTCACATTATTTTTGAACCAGTTTCCCACATCGTAATAATTTTTTGGGATTGGATCATCGAACAATTTCTCTGTTAATACCTTTGTATATGCACCCCAGAAATTCCTGCCTGGAATGTAGTATCTTGTTGGGTTTATTACTGATGCTTTACCTGGTAGATAACCAATGTGAACAGGACTTTTCAGTTCATAAAGCAGGTCAATTTGGTGCCAGTTCATGATTTATCTCCTGATTCTGGAAGTGCTTTAGCGTAATAACGGGCATACAGCAGGGTTTGCTCCATTATTTTTTTGAATAGAAAGAGTTTATCGATGTCTTTTGATACTTCGATAAGACAATCTGTCAGTTCTTTCATTGATTTATCTTCCTGCGGTAGATTCATAAAAGGTTTGAGTTCTTTTTCGTTAATTAATTTAAGGAGAGATTTACAGGTGTTGCTGGCAATATCACTATCCTTCTTTTTATTTTCTTCAAGAAATAAGAACAATGCGTACGGGCCGTTTTCCTGGAGCACACCCCGGGCTTTTGTAATAAGGTTCTCATCACCTTTAGCTTTAGGTATATCCTGCCCGTACTTCATGCAGAGGTAATCTAGATTTTGCATTTTCGCCATCCTCCTACAAGATTTTGAGCCTTCCAAAGCCTCTGGTGCCCATACCGCCGATTCCCAGCATTTTCAGATAAGGATATGTACTTTTCAGAAGTTCTGGAATATTTAGATTATTTGAATTTTTTCTTGGGTCTTCACCTATTTCAAATCCTAAAATCGTGCATCTGGGAATAGCTTCATAGGTAAACAGTGCCCCATCTTTTGCAGCACCAGTTTCAGGGTCAATACTTACTGATGTTCTGACTTCCAGATTGTCGTTTACAATATGGCTGAAAAGTTTTCCTGATACCATCACAACATTCTTACCTGCAAGTTTTGATGGAACTTTGACTTTTAAGTCACCGTTTGCATTTACAGCTTCAAGCATTAACCAGCCGAGGGTTATGATAGAATTCTTGTCGTTAATTTCTCCAAGCCCCTGAAGTACAGAGACTTCATCATTTGCCGAAGGGATGTTGATCTCTATTCCTTTTTCTCCATTTTTACACCAGTATTCCAGTAACTCCCTTGTGGTAATCCAGACAGTTCCATAAATTGAATTTACCGGGAAGAAAATAATATGGCCGTCATAGAATCTGAGTACTCCAGCTTTTTCCTCTGTTCCAAATATAGTATCGATGTCGTATCTATTTCCTGCATTTTGATCTTTCACAATCTCTGCGTATGCCCTTATCACCCCCGCCAATGATGTTCCCGGTATCTTGGGAACACCGGTTGTCGGGTCCCTTACAATACTGTTGTCCACCCTTCCAAGCTGGTATCCGCCCGCACCTATGTGTATGGGGTCAAGGGCATAAGCAAATTTCTTTTCAGGGTTATTTCCATTATTCATCTTTCTTCGCCTCCAATTTTAACTTTTAATACATGATTATAAAGCTGGATTGTATCAACCAGCAAACCCGAATCAATGGCACTTTCAACAAATGCCCTGTTCTCAGGCGGCATCATCTGCCATTTTTTCGGAGTAAAAGCATGGATAATTACAGCTTTTGCAAATTCGTAAAAGATGTTCTTTTTATCAGGGTCTTCATGATTTTTCCAGCTTTCAAGTTTTGATATCAAAGCCTGTTCAATTCCGTTTACCTGTGTTCTGGAAAGCCCGCCCAGAATGTTATAAAGTCTGAGCATGTCTTTTATCCGGTGGAAATTATAAGGTCTGGGTTTTATCCAGCCGTAGCATATGCTCTCCCTCGCCGGCTTTTCTTCAGGCTTTTCTCCAGTTCCATAAAAGATTCTCCCCCTGTCAGCAGTGCCGCCGAGGAAGTCGAAATCAAACCAGCCCGGGGTCAGGTAAAACTTCTTTCCGTCTTTGATCGGCGCCAGTTTTTCAGGGGATACCCCATCGTCTGTGGGATAATAGCCGTAATAGGGGTCTGATCTTGAACCGTTCACATCCCAGTATGGTTCCATATCATATAGTTTATTGAACCCGTCATGGTTTTTGAGCATTCTTGAAGCCGAATCCAAAAGCACATATAGCGGGAATTTCCTGTTGGCTGCCAGAACGCTAACATTCAATGGAAGTTTGCCGTGGACTTTTGAAAACCATTTGTCGTAGAGGGATGTTATGATCTCAAGAACCTGAGGGACAGAAGAGGCAGGTACCAGCATCTGGAACTGGTATGGTGATTGCAGGAGTGTAATTGCTGGCGTATAGGGCTCAGGTTTTGAATCTTTAATTTTGATGTCGCCGGGATTTTCACCTTTTCTATCTTCTTCATTTATTATCCTAAGCATGTTTGATGATTCAATTGCTTTTTTCACAGCGCTCAATCCTTTCAGCACTTCATTTGTGGCTCCATTTCTGTACTCAAACTCAGATAAGTTAGTTATGGTAGTAAAATCTGTATCATTGATTTGAACAATCTGGAATCTATCCGGGTTCAAACCGTTTACTTCAACGGCTTTCCATGTTGGCGGCAGTGAGGAGTCTTTCGGTAAATTATGGGATTCGGTTTTTAAGATAAGTCTTGTTGCCGGAGTTTGATTGATCTGCTCATGAATATTGTTTTGAACAGTTTTAATAAAATCCTGGGTTTCGGTCCAGACCCTTCTCAATCTGGCTGG
>JACUTQ010000204.1 GCA_014859725.1 Methanosarcinales archaeon
TGATGAACTATCACTAATAGAGACTAACGCGAAAAAATTTTATAAGCATTACCTTTACAAAGGCTGGTGGGGCTATTACAGCAATTTGCAGTATTGCGGTCATTTAAAGCTACCTTTTACATGGAAAGTCCCGTGTAACTTAAAAACCCTATTTGCGTTCACCCCTGACGATGAATTATTTAACATAGAACCGCTAAATAGTGTTGAGAAATTTGAAATCGGACCCATTAGTACACAAGATTTTGAGAATATTTCAAAAAAGATTATCTCGTTGTACGATCTGGCATACGGTTTCCAGGCAGACACACGTGTTTTTGAGTACATACCAAAGAACAACACCCGCAGATTCATCAAGGGGCTGGTAGAAGCTCTTGATCTTACTCGTTTTTATCCTGATAAGCCAATTGGAGAATTACTGGATGCACTCTGATAAGCGAAGTCTCAGACGTACGTGGATAACTTTTTTTGGCAGATATGGCAGGCTTCTACCTATTCAATCACGAACTATTCCTGTGGTTCTAAATGGGAAAGATGCGATCATTGTCTCAGCTACCGCTAGTGGAAAGACCGAAGCCGTGATTGCACCGCTGATAGAGCGAAATTTGAAGGAAGAGTCAGATGGTATGGCATTCCTCTACATTTCTCCGACAAAGGCACTGGTTAATGATATGTACGACAGACTTAAGGGACAATTGGATGAACTTGGAGTTTCGATAGGGCTAAAAACTGGCGATACACCACGATTTAACCCTGATAAGTCTCCAAATGTTCTAATTACCACACCGGAATCGTTTGATTCCCTTATTTGCAGACATCCCAATTCTTTTAAAAAGATAAAAGCGGTCATACTCGATGAAATACATCTCATTGACAATACATATCGTGGGGATCAACTCAGACTTCTCTTGAAAAGATTAAAATGCGTTTCAGACACATATTTCAATATATATGCACTGTCTGCCACTGTAGCATGTCCGGAGGATGTAGGAAGTAGATATCTTGGAGATTTTGAGATTATCATTGACCGTGATAAACGAGATATTGACTATACACTTGTTGAATCTGCTAAAGAACTATTTGACTGTGTAAGAAGTGAGAATATTAAAAAATTGCTTATATTTTGTAATAAGAGAGTAACAGTCGAGGTGTTTTCAAGAGAATGCATTGATCTGTGGGGTTCTAACAGCGTTGTTGTACATCACGGTAGTTTAAGCAGATCGATCCGTGGTGAATCAGAAAAGTTCATGAAGGACGCACATTACGGTGTTTGTGTGGCTACTATGACACTCGAAATAGGGATTGATGTCGGGGATATCGATGCTATCGTACTTGCAGAAGTCCCATGGAGCATATCATCGCTCCTCCAGAGGATCGGGCGAGGTAGCAGGCGTATGCAAAGAAACCGGGTCTTTGCATTATATGGTTCCGGGGATGAGCGGATGCTTCTTGAAGAGATGTTTCACACTGCAATGACAGGATATATCGAACCGGTTGATTATTCGCACGATCCGTCTGTTGTGGTGCAGCAGGTATTCTCTGTGCTTTATGCCAGTCCGCATGGGCTTACCGATGGATATTTTCAAAATCTGTTCGAAGGATTCTGCTCGGATGAAGAACTGCAGGATATCCTGACTCATCTTGTGAACAGCGAATGGATTGAAAAAATCTATGAGAAATGGTGTGCAACAACCAAATTGATGGATCTTGGAGAAAAAGGTGAGGTTCATTCGAATATTCCATCAAACAAAGTAGTAAAGGTTATCGACGTCAATTCCAAGCAAATGATAGGCGAGGTGCAGTATCCGGTCGATGAGATTTTCGTGCTTGGCGGAAGGGTATGGCTGATTGTTAGGGAATCCTTTGGCAAGGTATATGTAAAGCCGGCAAAGGCGAGGATAGCTACTGCGAAGTTTAAAAGTCATGTATCGGAAGGTGCCTTTTGCTATCTGCTGCCAGCCCACCTCAGTGAGTCAGAACTATAGCGTCAAAAATAGTTGTTTTGATACTGATCAACAAAGTTATTTACTAAACTCCAAAATGGGAAGTGTGATGAATTCATGTTCTAATTTTATTATTCCAGCCGCCGGGTAAGACCAGCGGAGAAGTGCATGACAGGTTGTGTAAACAGACTCCTGATAAGCCCGTCATCACCCTGGGTTACGGCCCGGATTTTGCTGTGTTGCGCAGTCGGGGGGTGTTGATGAATATTCCCCAGATGGTGAGGGAGTTGCGGGAAGAAATTCCTGAAGCTGGTATCAACGGGGGCAGGCACCTGGTTGTGGGCAGTATTAAGTTCGTAGGCGGATTGCGCAAGGAAGTGCTGGCGAAACTGGCTGAGAAGATCGGGCGGGCTGAAGTGGCGTGGGTAAGTTAAGACACCTTAATTGAATTGTTCCTGAAGGAAAGAGGTCTGGAGCTACGACCTGGAAGAACTTCACCACTACTTTTACGACGACTGGTTTTACAGGTACAGTAAATGATGGACGTTTATATTTATGGCTCGCACCGTTAGCTGCACCAGGAGATACTTACTACTTTGATGACGTACGATTGGAAAAAGTCATTCAAGATACCACTGCACCCGCCAGTATCACTAATCTTAACAATATCAGTGGCCAGTCATTCATCAATTGGACATGGACCGATCCCGGTGATTCAGACTTTGATAAAGTAATAATCTATTTCGACGGGTCGTGGGCCGCCAACGTCTCCGCCGGTACCCAATCGTATAATGCCTCTGGTCTGACTGCCTCAACAAGCTATGAGATTGCGACCAGAACTATTGATATTTCAGGTAACATAAACACCACTTGGGTCAACGATACCGCAACAACTGCACCTTAGGATCAAAAATTTGTGGGATTGAATTTAATCCTGGCACTTGCGATAGCGTGGGTGTCAGGGTATATGTAGTATGTTAAGGTAGGAGAATGATGGATATGCATATTAAAATATTATTATAAATGCTCATGCAGTTAGCTCCGAATACGTAGTGATGCGACAATTTAAACACGCAGATAATAACCGATCAAACATTTGTGATTCCCAGAAGCTACGGTTGAACCTGTAACAGAATTCAGAATGATAGCGGCTGAGGTGTTTCGAACTTATCCCTGGTAGGTACCTCTGCTGTTTTCTTTTATATTATATCCAGATATGGACCCACGGTAACAACTTACTGGCATTTTTTCCAGAACCAACAAAAATAGGTTGATGTTCACACCTTCCAGAGTTTAACTTGAATTTCAAAGATGTGGTGAAAAACATTATCAAGCAACCCAATCAATGTAGGATCAGCTAACAAATAACACAGTTTAAATACTATGAATTGCATAAAAAAACTGTCTATATTGAGTGGAAAGGAAATAAGGATTTAAATAATTACGGAGTCTTACAGATGCGCGAAAATTTGAGAATTGTGAATAAAATAGTAATGGTTTTTTTAGTGTTAATGATTGGTCTGCCAACAGCTCTTGGTATACCTATTAATCTTATCCAGAACCCTGGATTTGAATCGGGAACGACTCCATGGATATTCTATACGAACGGAATTGGGACTTACAGTCTGGATACTCCAGG
>JACUTQ010000205.1 GCA_014859725.1 Methanosarcinales archaeon
AGAACTGGAGCAATTACTCAGGCGAGAATTGTGCATGGGCTAAACAAATACCATTAAATGAATAATTAAGCCTTAGCAAAGGTTGACATATTTGAGTATGCTGAATATCCATTTATCTATTGGATACCCACACTGATACTGAATCCTTCAATCAACCCTCTTATGGTCTGGACCACACGTACTGTCTATCTTGTGCCTTCCCTTCCTCAGGCTGCCCTTCCATCGCATCAGGTCCGGCGGCAGGCCGAAGCGCTCTTAAGCAGGCCGCAGGATCGAGCGGGTACTTTTCTGGCAAATTTTCATTTATCCGACTGATGTTATTATGCTGAATCCTCTGACTCTTTCCAAAGCTAGGGCGGCCGAGTGGATGCAGGTACAGCGCAGACACAGGTGTGATGGCGGGCGGCGGGGGATTGGAGGCACCCTTTAATCTATGTTAAGAGATTGCACATTTTAGTCATAGTGATTCCCAATCTTTGTTATTATTACTCTGCATTCTCTATTACCCCGGCTATTCATAGCTCTGGACAAGCCTATTTTATGGTAATTATTGTGCTGCTTGAAGTATTGAACCCACCACGGATCATTGCAACAATTTTGTATGTCCCTTCCTTTTGTGGTCCCACTTCCAAACCACCATAGCCATGAGTATATACTATTGATGGATCCCATACAATTGAGACTTACTCCAATTACTTCTCCTGTATGAGCATCCATCCAAGCCTGAAAAGCCTTCATCCTGAATCCTTCCTCTTGACAAGATAGTAATACAACACCGCCCCTATAAAATGCACAAAGAAGATGGCAAGGCACCAAATCAGCTTATCATACTCGCCGCCGTTGGGGAACCGCTCGGTCGGCCTTTGCAGACAGTCTATCAGCATCCAGAGCCAGAAGGCAAAGGCTGCCATGACAATGACGGTATATATTCCGATTGCTATCATAATTTCACCTGTGCTTTTCGTTCTTCAGCATAATATTTATTTTCTGTATTTTATCAATTAAATATCCAATTCCCGCTCCGATTAAAGCCCCATAGATTGGAAATAGATTGATTGTAGATAGAATTGAAACAACTGAATTGGGAAGAGGTCCGTTTGAAAATATAAGATACAATACAAAGTATGTCCCTATAATGCATATGTAAATCGGGAGGAAAACAGTCATACTAAGATGGGACAGCCCTACGTATTCATGTGACGGTGTCATAACAATGGATATACTCCCAAGTAAACCCCAAATTGCTCCGATTATTGCACCCAATTTCCATTTCTTCATATAAGATACTCCGAATCTTCGACAGTCTAAAGAAATCTGTATGCCTATTCTTTGTGTTCTTTTCATTCTGGCATATACTCTATATCCAGTTCATCGATGAGTTCTGTGTCACACCTTATAATTTTTATTAGATTTCACAGCGTTATATCCTGTCTCATAAAGCTGATAAAAGATACCACAAGCAGGATCACGGGTGTCACAATCAAAACCATCAGGTTCACCCAGTACTGCTGCATCCAGTAACCCAGGGTATGATTCATATCAAAGAGACCTCGCATAACTGTTGATGTTGACCCGCTGCTCACGTCCATTGAAACAACCATGCCCGAAGAACTACCACTAATTAGATCCTGAAAATGCGTGAGGGGGGAAAGCTGCGAAATCTGGTGCGCTACTGCGAAGAAATTCTCTGAATCTTCCGGACCCTGCATTGAATATATGGACTGGCCGGTAATTATGCCAGCTAATATAAACGCAATTTGCATAAGCAATGTGCCCAGCACCACCCAGACGGCCAGACTGTATACAAGTGAATTTGATGGCTCTTTGCAAAAAGTGGAAGTGGCAATTCCCAGAGCAAGATATATTGAAAGTAGCAGGAACGCAAGTGCAACATACACTATTATCCTGCTAAGCTCTTCCGGATTCACTGATATTCCGGAGATACTTAACATAATCCCAACCGGTACTGCCACGGCCACAACAATTACCACTCCCAGGGCTGCCATCATACCCACCAGCTTGCCTGTGATCACATTGTCACGGTAGACCGGATGCGTCATCAACACATTCAACGAGCCTGACTTTCGCTCCCTGACGATGGCGTCAAAGCCCAGTACAATAGCAACCAGTGCACCTGTTGACCCGAACAAATAGGTGAATGATTGAAAACCTATCATTAATGGATTTAGAGTTATCCCCATGCCCACAAAACCGCTCTGTTCCGCCATGCGTGCCATACTCTGGCCCGCCTGATATCCGCTGGCCAGCACAGCCACCATCAGCACTGCCAGGATCACAATAAACCTGGGGCTCCATATGATATCTGCAAACTCCTTCTGGGCGATCACAAGTATATTTTTGATATTCATTTTCATGTATTCCCATCTCCGATCAGTTTCAGGAATACTTTTTGCAGATCCATCCTCTCTTCCTCGAATCTGGATACCGTGCCTCCGGCCAGCTTGATGGCTTTTGCGATCTGTGTGCGCATCCCCATATCAGCATGCACCTGCAGTGCTGTGTCCATGATCCTTACGCTGTGCACACCATTCATCTCGTTTAGCCTTTCAACAGTATCTTGGAGGGACAGGTCAGATACCTCCAGCATATACCGTACTCCTTCTTTCTCTCTCACTTTGTCCCTGAGTTCCTCTACGGTCCCTACTGCAAGTAATTTTCCACTATCTATCACTGCTATCCTGCTGCAGATCTCTTCCACCTCAGCCATGGTATGTGAACTCAGGAAGATTGTCACATCCTTTTCCAGACTTAGCTGTTTTATCAGGTTGCGCATCATCTGTGCACCTTTCGGGTCAATGCCACTGGTGGGCTCGTCCAGGAACAGGATGTTCGGTTCATTGATCAGTGCCTGGGCAAGTCCGAAGCGTTTACGCATACCTGTGGAGAAACCGCCCGTTTTCTGGTCCACTGCACCGCCCAGGCCCACCATCTCCAGCAGGTCGATTATCCGCTTCTCCCTGACTTTCGGTTCAATATCATACAACTTTGCATAAAACCTCAGGTTCTGTCTGGCAGTGAGGTTATCATAGAACCCGGCAGGTTCGGGCAGTACGCCTGTAGCCTCCCTGATATTGATCACTTCTTTTACGATATCGAACCCCGCAACCCTGCCGGTGCCGGAACTGGGCTCCAGCAGCCCGATCAGCATCTTCATGGTCGTGGTCTTGCCAGCACCGTTTGGGCCGACAAAACCAAAAACTTCGCCCCTTTTCACGGCAAGGGTAAGTGAATCTACTGCCACAATCTCATTTTGCTTGCCAAATCGTTTGGTGAGGTCACTGGTCTCTATGATATTTCCATCACCGGCCAGACCGACAGCCATTTCATTTCCTTCAGATTCCATTTTATATTTACCTCCTTCCGAATTTATAAATAATTATTATCAGCGCTAGTACGGCCAGTATGACCAGCCCGATGCCGATAAACCCGCTACTGCTTGATTTTACCACTATAACCCGCATGCTGTTGTCTTCACTTTGCGCCTCATCGCTTACCGCCCGCATCAGGATCTC
>JACUTQ010000206.1 GCA_014859725.1 Methanosarcinales archaeon
CCAGATGTCAGATTATAGATGCTATCCTTGAAGCGTTAGATGAGTGCAGATTGGAGGGGGCTGCGGTTACCATATCCGCACCTGATGGTGAAGCAGTGGCAGCCCTGACCCTGAACCAGAAGGTGGGTGTGGAAGGTGGGATCTCCATACTGGGTACCACCGGATTCGTGGAACCCTGGAATGACCACCTGGGTGAAACAAAGATGGAAGTGATCAGTGAAGCCTCCGGGGTTGTGCTGACCACTGGCCGAATCGGCATGCGCTATTCCCAGATACTATTCCCTGAATATACCTCTGTAATGGTGGGCAGCAGGCTGGATGAAGGCATTCAGGCTGCCATAGGTGAAACAATAATATGTGGTTTACCAGGTCTGATACTTAAATGGGCAGTACCTGATATACTGGAAGGCACAGGGTTCAACACAGTACAGGAAATGATAGATAATAACAAGGAAAATCCATTAATTTATACATCACTGGCAGAAGTTGGTGAAAAATCAAACAGTGCAAGGATAGTGGTTGTGGACCGGGATGGCAATATTATCAGGGATACGGGTGATATGGCATGAAGATAGTGGGAGTAGGCGTTGGTCCTGGCATGCTGACTTCTGAGGCCTCAAAAGTAATTCAACATGCCGAAATAATTTATGGTTCTCCCCGTGCTATCGAACTGGCACAGGAATACATAACATGTGAGGCAAAAAATATTGGTGATTATTCAAAGATCAATGAACTGCCTTCGAATGCAGTTGTGCTGTCAACAGGAGACCCCAACCTTTCAGGTTTGGGGAAATATGCAGGTCCTGATGCCGAGATAATACCTGGTCTCTCCTCGCTGCAGGTGGCATGTGCCAGACTAAGGGTAGATATAGCAGATGTTGTAGTGGTCACCGCGCATGGCAGGAATCCCACGTCAGCGGCATTAAAGTTCAGACAAGACATTGAATCCGGCTCAACTGTGTTTTTACTGCCTTCGCCTGAAATGGGTGTTGATATGGTTGCCTCGACACTTGAGAGCATCGGGCTGGATGTTCCCATAGCTGTGCTTGAACAGCTGGGATATCCTGATGAACATGTGGAAGTGGGAACAGCAGGAAAAACCCCTTTATTACATGAGTTTCGGGTATTTTAAAATCACTGCCAACTTAAACTTTACAATCCAATTCATTCACACCTTAAACTGCACAGCCCGCCCATACATATCATAAACATCCATCTCATTCAATACACAAAGACCTTTATTAAGTTTTTTCATCAACTCCGGTTCTTTTGGATTCATCTTCAATTCAATAACCTTCTTTTCGCTGTCAACAAAAGCTGTCCCTTCAAGCTGAAAAATCGATTCGAACAATGTCAACAGTTCATATTTTTCATGGCTCATACACTTTGTCAAAAACATACTGCAGAGATTGATAAATGACATCTTAAAACATGTCATGATCTGATCCAACTCAGTATCGATCCTGTATACTTTATCCTTATCCCGGATCCGTCTTTCCTCTTTCAAACACATCTTCAACTTCTTAAAATCGTCCTTATGTTTTCTTTCAATCACCTTTTGTTGACGAAGATACTTATTGACTTGTTTTTCACATTCCTGCAATTCGATTGAGTCCACCTCATTCATAGTTCTTTTTCCATCAACAATCTTTGATCTCTCACGAAGTCTTCTCTCTTTCGAATACAAAGGAGCAAGCTGTTCTTCTATCGCTTCAATCTCCATCAATGGTTTTTTCAGCTTTAAATTCAGGTTGGTTATTGTCTCACACAGCTTACCATGTTTTTCATCCATCAGGTCGTACTTCTCGATCTTCATCCCATAACCTACAATTCGATGGATATTTGCTCCGGATTTCGCATCTCTGAATTGTTTTTCCTGCTGTGGCCAACGGTCAAAATATCTCTTCGTGACTTCGCTTGCGTCCAGCAATTCACGAGGAATATCCGTGATCAAAACCGATCTTTTGCCATTAGCCCACTTCACGATCACTGCCCGGCATTCATGTATGTAGTCTTTCTCTAATGAATCCCTTAACTCAATTTGACAGTCAACAAGGCTGGCAGTTCCATATTTATACTCTGTTTCCTGCTGGATGTGCTTGATCTTCTTCTCCTTTACTTGATTATCATCAAGGATGGTGAGATAATATTCATCACTGTCGTCAAAAGCCCTAAGCGTTTTCACACCATTGCCTCCACCATCAAATACCAGTATCCTCTTCACAGAAGCATGAGCCTCTGGACTATCTAAAAGTTTTGTCAATTTCGTGAGCATACCTAATGCATGTTTGCCAAGGTCGGCGTGTCCGTGAAAGGTCTGGAAATATAGTGGATGTCCCCTGCCATCATGAATAAACACATTTTCAAGACAGTTCATAACACGACCAAGCATTGTTACTTTACCTTTGTAGCACCTGTTTGATGACCACAATGGTCTGGTATTGCCGTCAATGTAGTAACATACAAGATAAGTTTCATTCCCCAATTCGTTTTGCCAGAAGTCCTGCCAGAATTTTGCAGTTGTGACAATCAATTTGTCAGATATTTTGAGATATTTCAGTTCCTGAAGGTATCTCTCAAGTGAGGCATCTTTGTAATTTTGTCCACAGAGAAATGCTAAATCGTTTCCTTTTACACGGTTCACCCTGCTTGATTTTCCATTAGATGTAACGAGCGGTAAAGAAAGCAAAGCCAGATTGTAGCGAAAGATCGTTTTTTCAGACATCGTGAAGATGTTCATGGTGGATAGATTCTTTATCAGTATCTTGTCATCGATAGATTTGAAACGATTTTCTCTTACCGATTTTAATTGATTGTATTCGCTGGTGAATTTTCCTTCCTGACGGGAGCCCGGATTGTCTTGCGGGATATTTTCGTTCTGTTTAAATAAGGGAGATTCTCGAACTTCGTCCAGTCGCTCTATTATTGTCTGCGTGTATAAGTCGATTATGTGAGTAAAAAAGGATAAAGAGGTTAATATCTCGCCCCCACCGGATTTTTGCTGTTCGCATTCTTTTTTAGGGGGAGGTGTAAATCTTGTTAATTTGGCTGATGCCCTGAAGTTATTCAAATTAGATATGGAAATCTTTGTGCCAAACTGGTTCTGAATCTTGATCTGCAGTTGTGATGAAGGTATGTTCCTGTTCTCGGTGACGATGAGGATGATATAATCTTTTATACGTTGTGTCAGTTTCGTGTTGTTTCCAGCTGCTCTTTTATCATGAAGTCCTTCTTCACCGTATTTGCGAAGTGTTTTACGATAGATGTAGTATTGTGGTCGCGTGAATGGGACTATGTTTTGATCAAAAAATTCTCTAACGGATAGGTTCGAATCTTCGATATTTTTAATGGTGCTTAGAATTTCTGCAATTCGGCCATCATCCTGCATCAGATATACTGTATGTATGTTTCCTTATATAAATGGATGGGGTTAAGATGGCAGCAAAATTCATTTGCCCGAAAGTCATGTATTAGCAAAAAAATAAAAACTGCAACAAATGGGACATCTAGTTGCATAAAAATA
>JACUTQ010000207.1 GCA_014859725.1 Methanosarcinales archaeon
ATCATTAGTAACCCTTTAGCTGCATGCGTTTACAATTTTAGCGGGAATTGCTGTTCAAATGATTATATTATTAAGGCGAATAACAATATTGATCTTCCCGCTGTCACAGCTACATTTAAGGACAACAGGGAACGCCAGCATGAAGTACGATCGGAAATAGTAGACGTTACTGTTCAAACACCGTTAGCGACACCTTCACTAACTACCATATCCAATAGCACTCAAACGTTAGATATCCAGCAACCTGATAACAATTCTATAAATGAAAAGCTGGAAAATACATCAATTCATGATATGTTATTATTAGGACTAATATTATCAGCTACTGCAATTTTATACAATATCATACGCAAAAAGTTTTGATATTAATGTTATTAATCATAAGTTTTATAACATTTAAGGATTACTTTTCTGAATAATAGTATTACAAAATCATAATAAAATGGTGATTAATATGAAAATTATCAGTGATGACTCTGCAATCTCAGAAGTAATGGCTCTGCTGATGCTGGTGCTGGTGGCAGTCTCAGCATCTGCTGCGTACTATACCTGGATTTCTAACCTGCAGGAAGAGGTGCAGACCACGGGTTCAGAGGTTGCAGAGACCAGGCTGAATACCTTTATGTCCGAAATAGAGGTTGTATGCTATCCGGAATATGTGTATTACAATACCGATTCCAATCTGGACGGTGAAATAGCTGCAAACTCCACCCCGGATGAGCGTTTTATCCAGGAAATACAGGTGCTTGTGATAAATAAAGCTCTATTTAACCTGACCAATGTAAAAGTGAAGGTGGTATCTTTTGGGAACGAGAACCTGGACTGGGCTGCTCTTCATTTCAGGCGCAGCACATTATCCAATGATGACAATGATGACAGAATACTTTTGGATAGAGAAGATGACCCGTATAGTTTGAACGATGATTTAGTTTACTTCACTTCAGAAAACAAAATCAACACTTCCATGAAATTTATTACTGATGAAGGGTATCCGTATTTTGCCTTAAATAGCTCCAACACTACCTCCAGGGTTGCCGTCAACACCACCAACCTCACAGATCTGACGCCCCTTCACAATCCCACTTACAAGATGGACGTTATCTCCAAAGGCGAAGTTGGTACCGGATATGTGTACCTGTTAATAAATCGCACGGCACTTCCTGTTGACACTGCTTTGAAGTTCTACATCACCAATGACCAGGGAGTTGATGCATATCGAACCATCCAGTTTAGCATCCAATGAAGAAGCCACCAGTAACATCATTTCCACAGTACTGCTCATGATCATCTTTTTAGGTGTGGTTTTGTCTGCCATCTCCTTCGCCACTCCCCTGCTTGGCAGGACGCTGGCAGCTGCGGATATGCAAAAAGCTAAGGATGTGCTGTCTTCACTGGATGCGGCCATCAGGACAAATACCTGGGGGACACTGGAGTATAGACTATATAATGGCTCTCTGCATGGAGAAAACCAGAGGATCGATCTGCACATCAACTACAGCTCCAACAATTCAATTTATAGAACTATCAGCCTCAACGGATGTACCCTTTATTACAGCCAGGCGCAGGAATATCCCCCCCCTTCCATCAGCTACCCTCCTGAAATATCGCTGCAAAATGAGAGTAACCTGCGCCTTGTTATATCAGAGATAGATCATGACCTTGTCCCCTACCCGGGATACCACAGAATCAGGTTTAACAGTTATTCGGAGAACAGCAGCTTTACAGGGAACTTTACTGTTCATCTTACCGATCACCAGTACAACCGCTCGCGGTACTATTTCAACATAACTGAAGTAGATTTAGAGATAAGAAAAATCAGTATATGGGATGAGGAATGGAGAGGATGAGGGTTCTACCAGGGAAGAATGGTTTTGGGATTAATCCAGTCCTCAAAAAGCTGTTTAAAAAGCAGAAGCAAAATGAAGATTCTCTGGAAGATCCCTGGCTGCAAAAAATCTCTCATCTTCCCATGTCCACCGAGATTAGCTTTAATGGAAACAGGAGTATTGAATACCGGCTTGACCAGTGCTGCTATGCCAGTATAAACAGACATCCTGATGCTATGTACCGGGTTATGGAGCCCATGCTGACCACCGAAGAGCAGGAGATCATCAAGCAGCTGAAAAACAGGATGCTTAGAACAGTTCTTGCTTCAAACACTGGCAATCTGGAACACGAGATACTCGAATTAATGGAAAAACTTGCAATAGACGTTTCGATATCTTCAAAAAACCGTATTATCTATTATTTGCTCCGTGATTTTACAGGCTACGGACCCATTGACCCCCTTGCCAGGGATGTAAATATAGAGGATATAAGCTGTAATGGAGTTGGAGTTCCCATCTATGTGCAGCACAGATATCTCGGCTCTATAAAAACCAACCTGGGCTTTGAGGAAGAAGGCGCATTGGATAACTTTGCTGCAAAGCTTGCTATGCGATGCGGCAAATCCGTATCCGTGGCCAAACCAATACTGGATGCGGGGATGCCGGATGGTAATCGTGTGAACATTACCTATGGCAGGGAAGTGACACAGAAGGGCTCCGCCTTCACAGTAAGAAAATTTAAACCAAGTGCCATGAGTCCTGTGGAGCTTATACAGCATGGAACCACATCCCCTGAGATGCTGGCATATCTGTGGACATTGATCGAATACAAGTCTTCCATAATGGTTTTCGGTGAGACCGGCAGCGGGAAAACCACTCTTCTAAATGCTTTCTCTCTTTTTATACCCCCTGAAAAGAAGATTGTGAGCATTGAGGATACACCAGAGATACGCTTACCCCATGGAAACTGGACCCAGCTGTTAACTCGCTCCTCTTTCAGCGGTGAGCAGGCAGAGATAACAATGTTTGACCTGCTCAAAGCGTCTTTAAGACAGAGACCGGATTATATGATTCTTGGAGAGATACGTGGTGAAGAGGCAAAGACGTTGTTCCAGGCAATCTCAACAGGCCATCTGGCCCTATCCACTATTCACGCTTCAAGTGCGTCAGACGTGATAGACAGGCTCACATCTCCTCCCATGAGCATTCCTGTTTCACTTGTTTCCAACATCGGCTGCCTCTGCCATCAGATTACCGTGCACGGCAAAGACGGCTCCCTTCAACGCCGTACCAAGAGCATAACAGAGGTTGTGAAAAAGGGAGATAATATTGAACTGAAAACTGTTTTTAAATGGAATCCACAGACCGGATTTGAATATTATGAAACCAGCAGACTTGAAAAAGCCACAAAAGTGGGATTGGGATGGGAGAGCAACCAGCTTGTGTCCATAGCCAGGAGAACGGGAGTGGAAAAACGAGATATTGAGGAGAAAATGAAACAAAAAGCTGTAATGCTTAGAGAAATGTCTGAAAATAATCGCTATGATGTGGCAGAAATGATCTCAGACTATTATTGTAACCATGACACCTTATGATCCATCACAGGGCCTTGGGACAATATTCCCCTAAACCCCATTCTTTGGCCAATGAGGTTTTATGC
>JACUTQ010000208.1 GCA_014859725.1 Methanosarcinales archaeon
TCAGCAATGAAGTGGTTTTCGAGGTATGAAAATGGATTTTCTACCTTTCCCTTGGTCTACACAGACAAATGCACCTAATCCGAACTTTGAGAAACAAATGTTCCAGGTCACTCATCCTTTCCACCCCCTTTATGGAAAAGAGTTCGAGATCATAGAGTGCCGTTATGGATGGGAAGAAGAAAGGGTATGGTTTTACAAACAAGACCAAACGCTAGGGACCCTACCACTGGCCTGGACAAATCTTCGTCCACCTGACCCCTATCTGGACATGGAAGAAGGTCATTCACCATTCCGTGTGGAGGATCTCCTACAACTATCTGACTTAATAAAGGAGGTGAGGGGGTGAATCCTATTTCTATTACCCAAGATTCTGTAAAGATAATTATGCCGCAGATGTTAAGAAGATTATGTTCATATAACCTATTAATATCGAATATTAGAGGATATTTAACAATAAGCAATATAAAAGGCAAAATATTATTAACAGATACTTTCATATATCTATTGGAGGCTTACCATGAAATATGCCCAATCAAACAAGCAAAAAGAGAGCTACTTGCAAGACCATGGGGTATTAAATCCCCATCCGGAACGTGTTCAGAACGAACTCTTTCTGGCAAACGAATTCTTCGACCCTCGAGACCTGCTCCAGGTTCGTTACGAGATGATACGCTGTCATCAGATCGACAAGGTATCCGTATTAGACACCTCAAAGCAGTTCGGCGTCAGTCGAGTAACCTTCTATCAAATCGCTGGATTATACGACAGTCTGGGCCTCATAGGCCTGGTCCCACAAAAAACGGGGCCGAAGAACCCTACCAAATGTACGGAAGAGATTATCGAGTTCGTCAGGCAGCAACGTTCACAACAACCCGATATCGCTTGGGAAATCCTCATTCAAGCAGTATACGAAGAGTTCGGTGTCTCCCTTCATCGTCGGACTATCGAAAGAAGACTTGCCAGTGTAAAAAAAACGAGTCCGACCCAGAGAAACTTTTCAAAGGCGGGACGACCTTGATCGATCAATATGAACAGCTACGGGCATCAATGATCTCAACTGATGAGGAACTACACACACCAGGCTATGGTGTTTTCATGTTGAGTGGAATGTTTGGGTGGATCAAGGCAGTTCCAGCCCTTACGCCAACAACAGAAGAAAAATCAGAATACACAGAAATCAGATCCACAATAGAAGTTTCTAAGATCCAACCGGAAAACTACAATGGTGTCGTGAATGTATTGGCGAATATGGTTGTCTGCTGTATAGGAGGGAGCTTATGAGGGACCAGAAAATAACCTCTGATCACCTCCGTAAGGCAGCGTATCTCTATGTCCGCCAGTCATCCATGAAACAGGTGATCGAAAACCAAGAGAGTACACAACGGCAATACGCCCTTAAGAACAGGGCTCTAGCTCTTGGTTGGAAGTTAGATCAGATTATTGTGATTGATGAGGACCTTGGTCTGTCCGGTACCAGTGTGCAGGATCGGAAGGGATTTCAGCGCCTTGTAGCTGAGGTGGGATTGGCGAATGTAGGACTGGTCATGGGGCTGGAAGTATCGCGATTAGCACGAAACAACACCGACTGGCATCACTTACTGGAAATCTGTGCTCTGACGGATACACTTTTACTCGATGAAGACGGATTGTACGATCCTGGATTCTTCAATGACAGATTACTATTGGGATTGAAGGGCGCAATGAGCGAAGCAGAGATCCACTTCCTGCGAGCGAGATTACAGGGAGGTATACTCAACAAAGCAAAGCGCGGTGAGTTGAAGATGCGCCTACCAGTGGGATTTGTTTACGATGATTCGGGGAAAACAGTCATTGATCCCAACAGACAGGTTAAAGAAGCAGTGGAACACCTGTTCTCCATTTTTAAGCGGACCGGAAGTGCCTATGCCGTGGTCAAACATTTTCGTGAGAATGGTTTGAAATTCCCGGCACATGTGCGGAGCGGTCCCCATGAAGATGAGATCGTCTGGAAACCCCTGTATCATTATAGGGTGCTGCAGGTGCTCCATAATCCCCGTTATACCGGCACTTTCGTCTTTGGCCAGACCAAGACAAGGAAGAATCCCATAGATGGGAAGACTAGGACCCAGAATATTCCACCGGATCAGTGGAAAGTCATTATTCCAGAAGTTTTTGAAGGTTATATCTCCTGGGAACAGTATCAAAATAATCAGAAGCAACTTGCAAACAATGCTGCAGCCCACAATAAGGACCAACGCCGCAGCCCACCCGGATCGGGTCCTGCTTTAATTCAGGGGATGGTATTATGTGGTAAGTGTGGGCAGCGGATGACTGTCCGTTACCATACACGAAACGGCGAGTTGGTACCTGACTATGTATGTCAACGACAGGGGATCGAAACTGCAACAAGGCAATGTCAGTTCGTTCAGGGTGAGCCTGTTGATGAGCTCATTGGTAAGATGCTTGTGGAGATGGTGACACCTTTGAACCTGGATGTTTCGATGAAGGTTTTTGAAGAGATACGAACTCGCCATGAGGATTTAGTGCGACTTCATCGGACAGGATTGGAACGTGCCCGTCACGAAGCTGAATTGGCTCAACGTCGTTTCATCCGGGTGAATCCCGATAATCGGTTGGTGGCCGATAGCCTTGAAAGCAGATGGAATGAAGCCCTTCGTACCGTGACCGAACTTGAAGAGAAGTACAAGTGTGTAATTGCAGAATATAAGAACGATCTGACATCTGAAAAAGTTGAGCGTATCCGAAAGCTAGCAGAAGATTTCCCGACTGTCTGGAATGATCCCCGAACCTCAGCAAAGGAACGAAAACGGATGGTTCGCCTTCTCATCGAAGACGTGACCCTTTTAAAAACTGATGTCATTCATGTAAATGTCAGATTCAAAGGGGGCGATTCCATGGAGAGGTGTGTTTCCATCCCTCCTGTGGGCTGGAAAATACACCAAACCTCAACCGAGGTCATAGAACAGATTCGGGAAATGGCACCCACAAAAACGGATAGTGAGATCACTGATGAGCTGAATCAGCAACAGTTACGATCAAGTACTGGATTATCCTTCACACGTAGAAGGGTCTACATGTTGAGGCGGGACTACGACATCGCCGGCCCATATGAACATCTGCGTGAGCAGGGTTTTCTTACTGCTGAGGAACTTGCTGATCGGATTGGAGTATATTCGGGGACTGTGAAAAGGTGGGGGAAGGCCGGCATCTTGAAAAGCAGAGCATACAATGATAGGGGAATGGCACTATACGAGGATCCTGGTGAGAATCTACCCAATAAGTGGGCAAAAAAGAAAAGTCCGTCTTGGCGGTCCAAACAGCTAAATGTTACTGAAAGTATGGAAGAGGTGCAGTATGAAGTATAATGGTTGGACCATGGGTGGCGAATCTCTGATCGGGATGGTTGGAAACCATAATGGTTGGCAAATCGAAGATATCTTGGATTCC
>JACUTQ010000209.1 GCA_014859725.1 Methanosarcinales archaeon
AGCTGCCGGGATAGCAGAGAACAGTGGAGAGAAGAAAAGTGCCAGCGAAAAGAGTATTGCAACGACTACTGCCGTCAATCCTGTTCTGCCACCGACCTCAATGCCTGTAGTCGACTCGATATACGTCCCGGTGGTTGTTGTGCCTGCCATTCCGGCAAAGACTGTGGCAAGAGCATCGGACAGAAGCGGTTTTCCAATTTCTGGAATGTTTCCGTTTTCATCCAGAAAACCTGCCCTTGCAGACGCACCTATGAGCGTACCCATGGTATCCAGCAGATCCATTGTGAACATAGTAAGGATCACAGCAAAA
The DNA here is from genome assembly GCA_014859725.1 of Methanosarcinales archaeon. Taxonomy (NCBI): domain Archaea; kingdom Methanobacteriati; phylum Methanobacteriota; class Methanomicrobia; order Methanosarcinales; species Methanosarcinales archaeon. The sequence goes on from JACUTQ010000209.1 coordinate 311, forward strand.
AATCCCCATGTCAGCGCACCGAAAATATCAAGTTGAAGAAAAATAGGGGAAATACTGGGCGGCATACTGACCAATGCGACCGGAGCTTCTGAAATACCTGTGATGAAACCGATAAGTGCCGTTACGATCATACCTATCAGGATGGCTCCTTTTATGCGCCTAATCATAAGGGCGCCGATGAAAATTAAACCGAATATGGCAAGCGCAACACCGCTGGTATTAAGGGGGCCCACATGTACGGGTGCTCCTTGGACTCCCAGTGTTACTATACCTGAATTGACAAGACCGATGAAAGAGATGAAGAGTCCTATGCCTACTGCAAAACTATATTTTAGATTTCCGGGTATGGCTTTTACCATTAATTTCCGGGCTCCAACTAGAGTTAAAAGTGTGAATAGTACTCCGCTTATGAACACTGCTCCAAGTGCGGTCTGCCATGAATAGCCCAGAACACCAACTACTGTATAAGCAACAAAAGCATTTTCACCCATATATGGAGCGATCGCAAAGGGCCTTTTTGCATAAAGTCCCATCAGAAGTGTGCCGAAGATGGCTGAGATGATGGTTGCGACCATCGACGGACCGAACGGAATACCGGCAGCCTGTAGAATTGCAGGATTCACGACAATGATATATGCCATGGTCATGAAGGTCACAAGCCCTGCCGTTATTTCTGTTCTTATGGTTGTCCCATTCTTCTTCAATTGAAAATAATTCTCTATGATGTTACCCATACATTTCACCCTTATGCCACTGAATCATATCAATTAATGATGATAATTATCTGAAAACTTCATGTATAAATATTAATTGATTTGCAGTGGCATCTTGAGAATTGAGAAATGGAACCACCATCTTCATCAATCTACCATGCGACCGCCGATGCCCCTGACAATCTGTCGTGGGTGGGGTGACGCTTGCCGACTGAAGGAGGTTTCATGCTGTCGTGTCGGAAGTTGAATTTACATCCTACACGATTCAGGATCAATGAACTCAATGGAAGGAGAACAGGTAAGTTTAAAGTCAAAGTATCACCCTAGATGCCGGGTACAGAGCGTGAGCGGCATCCGAGGTCCTTGATTAACTCCACTCTCTTTCTTATGCTCCTGAAAAAAAGTAAAAGCCAAAAAAGAATTATGCCATAAGAGAAACATAGAAAATTAAATAATGATAGTTTACAGATACTTTAAAAAAGTTATAACATCAAAGTGGCATCATCGTAAATATTTCATACAATTTAAAATATTATGAAAAATTTGGTGGAACGGTATGAGGTTGACAATTTTCCTAATAATTTTCCTATTTCTGCTATTTGTTCCTTCAGCCAATGCCATTGAATATCCTTCACCGGTCGGCTATGTCAATGACTTTGCAGAGATACTTGACAGTGATGAAGAGAAGCGATTGAATGATGAGATCACGGCTATAGAGAAAGATTCTACAGTGGAAATCGCCATTGTAACAATCGAATCTCTCGAGGGGATGAGCATCGAGGAGTATGCAGTCGGACTTTTTGAACAATGGGGAATCGGTAAAAAGAACATTGATAACGGATTATTGATTTTGGTTGCAAAAAACGAAAGAGAATATCGCATTGAAACAGGATACGGACTTGAAGGTGATATAACTGATGCCCAGGCAAGCAAGATCGGGCGTGATATTCTCGTGCCAAATTTTAAAAATGGAGAGTTTGGAGAGGGTTTGTACGGGGCGGTACAAGAAATCAGGGTTATCGTTGCATATCCTTCGCAGGTAGGGCGCGTCAATGACTTTGCAGATATACTTGACAGTGATGAAGAAAAACAATTGAATGATGAGATAAGTGCTACAGAGAATCATTCAATGGTGGAAATTGTCATTGTAACGAGTAAATCAGTTCAGGATGTAAGTATCAATGAGTATGCAAACAAACTTTTTAAAAAATGGGAGATAGGTAAAAAGAGCAATTATCATGGATTATTGATTTTGGTTGTGACTAGTGACGAAGTATATTATCAATATTATTTAATTTGGGATAAGAATATTTTCACAGATGAGCAGATAAGCAAGATTGGGAGCGATATTTTCATACCACATTTTAACAATGGAGAGTGGGGTGAGGGATTATACGAGGCGGTACAAGAAATCACAAATATTGTTGAGGAGAATCCGCATGTTTTTAGCATACCTGATGGAGAAATATTCGAATATAAGATAACCGTTAATAATATTCCACGCACATACTATATCAGCAAGGATGCAAAGAATTTAGTTTTATTATTAATCTTCTTCAGTTTTATACCATTTGGTATATTATTTGCAAAAAAAAATAGAAAGCAGGCAATGACATTTCTTCTTGGATATAATGCGATTTTATTGATCGCCACTTACATTAAATCAGCTGGATTATATTGGTATATTGTTGGACATTTTTTTTGGCTGTTGTTTTTGATATTTTTTTTAGCACTCATTATCACAGGCAGATTTAGAGGGTCGAATGGAGGAGGGGGTAGAATAGGTGGATCACGTGGCTTTGGAGGTGGAAGTAGTGGTGGTGGAGGCTCTTCTGGTGGATGGTGAACCTGTTATATGAGGTGATGTTGTGGCTGTAAAAACAGAAATTGCCCTATTTTTTCAAAACGAGGTCAGTGACTGAGGATTTACGCACTTATGCTCCATTAACGCAATGAAACCATAACATCAATCACAGCAAATAGTTTTTTAAGAAATTACGCCATAATATAAACTTCAGCGTAAATGGTGAGATATATGGGGATTTCTACAAATTATGATATAGCCATAGTAGGGGCTGGGATTGCTGGACTTTATTGTTGCTTAAATGCTCATCCAGATAAAAAGATAGCTCTATTTGAAGCAACGAATAAAATGTAGATTCCCGTTGAAAATTGACCCTTTTTTCCCACCAATTTTGACCCACCTTCATGTGACTTTTCTTACCTTTAATAGTTACTATTTTCTATTTTCCACTAATGGGTCAATTTTAGGTGGGAATTTTCAGGTCATTATACAAAAAGGTAATTAATAAATATGTAAAATGTGCAAAAACGCTGTTTTTTCTACAATATCCCTATGTGTAGGTTTTCTCAAATGTTCTATATGGTATAGGAATACATTGATTTGTAACTA
>JACUTQ010000210.1 GCA_014859725.1 Methanosarcinales archaeon
TTAACTTAAATTCACTAATGTTTACCACACTGGGTATAATCTTATCTACTGCTGAAGTGACCATTTCGTCAAATCCAACCATTCTTAATCACCCCTGAAATTTGTAATTTTTACATTCACTCTAACATATTTAAATCCTAACATCCTTATACAGGCTTTGGACATTGTCCGGGGTATATCTTAACTGCGAATCGACTATACTGTGCATCGTAATATTGTTTGAAATGATATAAATATTATAAACTATTACCGGTAACAGATATTTCAAAGGTGAATTGAAGGGGCAAGATTGATAAAATGGCAAAGAACGGGAAGAACAATCAAGAAGAACCTCTTGAAAAGCAACTATAGAAAGCAGCAGACAAACTCAGAAAGAACATTGACGCTGCTGAATACAAACACATAGTCCTTGGCTTGATATTTTTAAAATATATCTCTGATGCTTTCGGGGAGCTGTATTACAAACAGCAACAAGGCGAAGGCGATTATGCCGGCGCTGACCCTGAAGACAGGGACGAATACAAAGCCGAGAATGTCTTTTTTGTTCCTGCGATTGCCCGCTGGTCATATCTGCAATCAAAAGCCAAACAGCCAGAAATTGGTAAAGACGTTGACAACGCAATGGACGCAATCGAAAGAGAGAATCCTACTCTCAGAGGCGTTCTGCCAAAGGTCTATGCTCGTGGCAATCTCGACCCGACAAGTCTTGGCGGTTTGATCGATCTGGTGGGCAACATTGCTCTTGGTAATGCTAAAGCCAGAAGTGCTGATGTTCTGGGTCATGTTTTCGAGTATTTCCTTGGTGAGTTTGCGCTGGCAGAAGGTAAAAAAGGAGGGCAGTTCTACACGCCGAGAAGCGTAGTTCAATTACTGGTAGAAATGCTGGAACCCTACGAAGGAAGGGTATTTGACCCCTGCTGTGGCTCAGGCGGCATGTTTGTGCAGTCAGAGAAGTTTGTTGCAGACCATCAGGGAAAAGTAAACGACATATCGATTTACGGGCAGGAGAGCAACCAGACCACCTGGCGGCTGGCAAAAATGAACCTCGCCATTAGAAGCATAGATAGTTCACAGGTCAAATGGAACAATGAAGGATCCTTCCTGAACGATACCCACAAAGATCTGAAAGCGGATTATGTCATAGCCAATCCTCCGTTCAATGACAGTGACTGGAGTGGCGATCTGCTACGCAAGGATGGCAGGTGGAAATATGGTGTTCCGCCCGCCGGAAATGCCAACTATGCCTGGATACAGCATTTCCTCTATCATTTAAATCCAGGCGGTCAGGCAGGTTTTGTTCTTGCCAAGGGATCTCTGACCTCCAAATCGTCAGGTGAGGGTGAGATCAGAAAAGGACTTGTGGAGGACCGACTGGTGGATTGCATTGTGAACCTTCCGCCAAAACTGTTCCTGAATACCCAGATTCCGGCCAGCCTCTGGTTCCTCAGCAGAAACAAAGCCAATGGGAAGTATAGGAACAGAACCGATGAGATCCTGTTTATTGATGCCCGGAACATGGGGCATCTTATCAACCGCAGAACCCTTGAATTCTCACCAGAAGACATACAGAAGATTGCAGACACCTACCACAACTGGCGCAATCCAGACGGCAATTATGAAGATGTGAAGGGATTTTGCAATTCCACCTCAATTGAGCGGGTGCGCGAGCTGGATTATGTGGTGACACCGGGGCGATATGTGGGGCTGCCTGTGGAGGAAGATGGTTTCGATTTTAATGAACGATTTACCAGGCTGAAAGCGGAATTTGAGGCGCAGTTAGAGGAGGAGGAGAAGCTTAATTTGCTGATTGCCGAGAATTTGAAAAAGGTGAAACTGGTATGAATCACTCCTTAACTATCGATGAAGATTATTCTGTCTGGTTAAAAGAGCTGAAAAATAAAGTTCGATTGGTTCAGATAAAAGCGGCAGTTAAAGTTAATTCTGAGCTTTTGCAGTTTTATTGGGAGCTTGGCGCTGATATTGTGGAAAAGCAGGCTACTGCAAAGTGGGGCGATGGATTTCTCTCAAATCTCAGCCACGATCTAATGGCAGAATTTCCTGATTTGAAGGGTTTTTCAAAAAGAAATCTTGAGCTTATCAGAAAATGGTACTGTTTCTGGTCTGTACAGAATGAAATTGCGAAGCAACTTGCTACGCAAATACCATGGTGGCACAATGTTGTTATTATTACCAAGACAAAAAATGCTGACGAAGCTTTATTTTATGTCCAAAAAACCATTCAAAACAACTGGTCAAGATCCGTTCTGACTCATCATATTGAAAGTAACCTGTTCAAGCGGGAAGGTAAAGCTATAAACAATTTTAAGGCAACGTTGCCCGAACCTCTGTCAGACTTAGCAATAGAAACTTTGAAAGATCCCTACAATTTTGATTTTCTGGCATTAACAGAAAAGCATAATGAAAAAGAGCTGGAAGATGCTCTGATAAACCATGTTACCCATTTTCTGTTAGAGTTAGGTGCCGGTTTTTCTTATCTGGGAAAACAATATAAGGTCGAAGTTTCAGGAGATGAGTTTTTTATTGATCTTCTGTTCTATCATGTAAAATTACATTGTTATGTGGTGGTTGAACTAAAGGCGGTCAAATTTAAACAGGAATTTGCCGGTAAGCTTAATTTTTATGTATCGGCTGTGGATGGAATTTTGAAATCAGAACTGGATGACCCCACTATCGGCATTCTTATCTGCAAATCAAAAAATGATACGGTAGTGGAATATTCTCTGAAGGATGTTCATAAACCGATTGGGGTGAGTGAATACATAATCACAAAGAATCTGCCGGATGAATTCAAATATTCTCTGCCAAGCATTGAAGAGATTGAGGCAGAATTGAGTGGAGTGGAGGAATCGCAATGAGGAAAAACGAAGTATTCCATTCCACAGTCGGGCTGTTAGTTGATTTTTTAAAAACCCTGCCACAGGATCTGCCGGTATTGACTAGCGGTTATGAAAATGGTTTTGAGAATTTTTATGAACCAGGTATTATCAAGGTGAAGCATGGACCTGAAAATCCGTACTATGATGGTGAATTTCAGGTTGCGGGGGATGGTGATGAGGAAACGTTTGACGTGGTAGTAATCAGGAGGATGGTTCGGGATGAGTGAGTGGAAGGAATGTAAACTTGGAGACATTGTCACTCTCGAATATGGGAAAGGGCTGAAAGATTATAGAGATGGTAATGGAAAATATGATGTTTTTGGCACAAATGGGAAGATCGGTTTTACCAATGAATTCCTATATGATAAATCATCCGTGATAATTGGAAGAAAGGGAGCATACCATGAGGTTCACCTAGCAAAACAACCTTTTTTTGTAATAGATACAGCTTTTTACACAAAAATAAATATCGAAAACTTAGATCTCACTTTCCGCAGGTAAATCCTAAAAGTAAATCTTTTTAAATTACTTCATCC
>JACUTQ010000211.1 GCA_014859725.1 Methanosarcinales archaeon
GATTGGGTCATTATTAACAGTTTCGATACCAGATTTTTTCATTGCAATACTACTGATCATCATCTTTTCCTTACACTTCGATATTTTTCCTGTTGCTGGTTATGGAGGTGTTGAGTATTGGTTCTTACCTGCGTTAACACTTGTGATAAGCATGGCCCCCATCACCACGCGATTAACAAGAACGAGTATGTTAGAGGTGTTAAGACAGGATTATATCAGGACGGCAAGGGGGAAGGGTTTAGCTGAACGAATGATTATCCGAAGACACAGCCTGAAAAATGCGCTGATTCCTGTAATCACATATATAGGCCTACAATTCGGATGGCTATTTGGAGGAACGGTTATAATTGAAACTATATTTGCGCTACCAGGAATCGGAAGACTCCTGGTTGAGTCTATATACACCGGAGATTTTCTAGTTACTCAGGGTTGTGTGCTGTTCATTGCAGCGATATTTGTGTTCATTAATCTTGTTGTCGATGTTTCCTACAGATTCATTGATCCGAGAATACGATATGAAAGAGAGACATGAGAAATATGAAAAACAAGAGTATACTAATTGGCGGGTTAATTATAATTGTGTTAACCTTTACCACCGTTTTTGCGCCTTTCGTTACTCCACACGATCCTGCTGAACAAAATCTGGAAGATCGATTATCGTCTCCAAACAATGAATACCCACTGGGTACAGACCATTTTGGCAGATGTATATTTAGCAGACTCGTATATGGCACACGAACCTCTTTAGCAATCGCAATTGCGGTGAGTGCGATTGTGGTAAGCATAGGCACAATTCTGGGGGCGATTGCTGGTTATTACCGTATGATTGATAACATAGTTATGAGATTTGCGGATATTGCACTGGCTTTTCCGAGTATTGTGCTCGCATTGGCGATTGTTGGTATGCTGGGTCCGAGCACCCCTAATATCATAATTGCATTGTCAGCAGCAGGATGGGGAAAATATGCACGTTTAGTTAGGGGTACTGTATTATCTATAAAAGAGAAGGAATTCATCGAATCTGCGCGGGCACTTGGTTGCAACGATGCTTATATCCTGTTTCGCCATATTCTGCCAAATTGTGTAGCACCAATTGTTGTGGTAGCAAGCCTCGGGATAGGAGGGAAAATCATATCAATTGCTGGTTTAGGTTTTCTTGGATTAGGAGTGCAACCTCCAACCCCAGAATGGGGCACGATGATAAAAGCTAGACTACCTTTGCTGCAGGTAGCACCACACATAGTGATTTTTTCTGGATTGATGATAATGATCACCGTTTTGGCGTTTAATTTACTGGGTGATGGATTAAGAGATGCTTTAGACCCAAGGCTAAAGGACATGATGATGAAATGACCCTTTTGATTTCTATTATGGAAAAAGGAGTACTGGAATGAGAGATTATCAACCTTTGAACTATCTCCAAGGCATGTCATAGCAAATAGACGGGAGATGGAAGCATGGAAAATCTTACTGAAAAAAGAGGAGTTGCAATTTAAATATATTAATTTTTGAATTTTTGTCAGAATAATAAATACAAAACAAAATATTTATAATACATTAGTTAACACGTTCCTATAAATCAGTATGAAAAGGTGTGAAATAATACTACAATAATAACACTAAAAATCAACATTAACTACTTCAGCCGCTGACCTTCGATCGGCATCGGCGCCTGAAGCAGCTAAGTTTAACATATCACGGGGTAAGCGATATGCACAATAATATAACAAAGCATAACACAAAAAAATTAGCATGTCTTCTGGCAGCAACTCTGCTACTAACATCTTACTGTACGTTGGTAAGTGCAAAAACTGTGGAGATTAGAGGTACTCCCGGATCTGTGGAAGCCGGTTCGACGATGCTTCTGGATGGCTTCAACTTTCCTGAATTAATCTACCGTATTGGTGATGATCTGTCCTATGAATGGTTGAATATCTCTTTTGCAAAGAATGGAACGATCAATCAGGGCGATGCATCGTATACGACAAAACTGTACAAGAAAAGTCCAAAACGAGAGATCATGTTCATGGGAAGCAAGTATCATTCCCTCGATCCTGATAATGCCGATACACTCACAGAAATATTCAAAAGTTTTGGAAGTGATGATGAAAAAACAATGTCTGTAGGCGATGTATGGGAACTCGACCAGAACTACACCCTCACTGTCAGCGACATTGATCTGAATGGTGAAATGGTGACACTGGAACTTGCCAAGAACAGTGTTGTTGTTGAATTTACAGTGATTGGGTCAGGAGATACTTTTGAATACAAAACCGATCCTGGAAGCGCAGATGATGTTATACTCTTCACCTGTAAGGTTGATACAGTTCTGCGTGGAACCGATTCTAATATAGTTGTACTAAAGACGGTCAGACATTATTCTGACACCCCGCTAATTCTTAAAACCGGGGATGAATTTGGTGATTTTGAAATAACTTCTATCACGAACGACACGATCGAGATGAAGAACTCCAAAACGATTTCATGCTCGCTTGATGAAACAATTGATCTTCTGGACGACTGGATAAAGTTAAAAGTCTCCAGTAAGGGTTACTGGGGTCATGTCTATTCCTCAAAAACACTGGAGTGTCCAGACTGTCCTGAATGCCCGGAAGTACCTCTTATCGATGAATCCGGCAATGTGAATTCTACGCCACTGAATACCGCTTCATCAACCAATTCTTACCACACAGGACCGGGTGGTGCTGGAATGGTACCGGTTCCAACTGAAACTCCAGCCGCGACTTCTACACCAGAGCAGACCACAAAATTAGCGACTGCAGGGAGTGTATCTGGAATATCACAAGCATTGCCTGGATTCGGTGCTCTATCGCTGATATGCATGTTGATTTTAGCAATTATTATCAGGAGGAATATTAAATGACAGATGAAAATATACCAGATGTTGTGCGCGGGCATGAGATCTGGCTTGAACACGATATGCAGCATGTGCATGTAGGAGAGACGGTTGAATGTAAAGTGCTCTTCGGGCATAACATGGCAATCGATGGATTAGCCGATATTGAAGGCGTGAAAGCGGCTGTTTTTGATCCGGTAAACGAGAAACATGATCTTGCAGTAGATTCAGGGGATGGTTGCCTTATTGTAAGATTTGATCCGGTCAACGATGGCTATCACACTGTTGCGGTTGAATATGATGCCAGGATATACACAATCACGGATGAGGGATGGCATAAAGGTCCAAAGAGCGATTACGAGAACGTAAAAAGCAGCGGTTATTATTACCAGTATGCCAGGACCATCATCTCTGGACATGGATCGAAAGATCTTAATCCGG
>JACUTQ010000212.1 GCA_014859725.1 Methanosarcinales archaeon
TATTAACAAATCGCAGCCAATAATTGAACATTCGTTGAGACAAAACCACATCCCTTATATACCAAAAAATTTCTACAGTACCCTACATGCCTGAATACCACATCAGGATTCAGGACATACAGCCCAAGGACAGGCCCCAGGAGAGGCTATTAAAAAACGGTGCTGCTGTGCTATCAGACTCAGAACTCCTGGCAATCATCCTGCGCACAGGTACCAAAGGCGAGAATGTCCTGAACCTGTGCACCCGGATACTCTCAACCTATAACATCCAGCAATTGAGCCGTGCTTCCCCCACCAAGCTGCAGGAGGTACATGGTGTGGGAGTAGCTAAAGCCAGCCAGATAGCAGCCATGTTCGAATTGAACCGCAGGCTTGAGACCTTCACTGAAGAAGAAAAGACCAGGATAAGCAGTCCTGAGGCCGCTTACAATCACATCTATCCAAAAGTCAGGGAGCAGAAAAAAGAATTCTTTATTGCACTGCACTTGGACACCAAGAATAACCTCATCAGGGAAGAGACAGTATCAGTGGGCAGCTTAAATGCAAATATAGTCCACCCCAGGGAAGTATTCAAGACCGCAATCCAGGAAAGTGCGGCCGCCATCATTGTTGCTCACAATCATCCCAGTGGAGACCCTTCACCCAGCCAGAACGACATCGACATCACACGAAAACTCATTGAGACCGGCCGGGTAGTTGGGATCGAAGTCTATGACCACATAATAATCGGCAACGGCAGGTTCATCAGTTTAAAAGAACAGAATTTGATCTGAACTATGATGAATTGGGGGTCATCATGGCCCAATCCAGCAGCATACCGTCTAAAGTCAATAGAACGATCTTATGTGAACCCTGTGGCAGGTCATAGGGTAATTCCTCATATCCGATATATAGTTCTTCCCCGATATTAATTTCAGGCGGGGCCGACTTTACTTTTCCAAAGAAAAATTTGTCTTTTGTTTTAATATCCAGGACTGACACATTGCGCCATGCTTTGGCTTCAGCTACATTAAGAACCACACATTTTCGTTTATATTTTTTAATCTCACTTGCACACATCAATATCACCTAATAATTTTCATCAATTTATTGAATATAAGTTATCACGGAATGATATTTTGGGGAGCTAACCCTTAATAATGTTTTTCATAATATACCACTACAGAATATCTTCTACCATATCCCAATCATGCTCATATATATGTGCACTGACGCTAATTGTAGTTATCATACCAGGGCTTTCACCCACCTCACCAGCTACATATTCAAGGAGTCTGGACAGACCATACAGGTTTGCCGGATATGCACCTGCAAAATCATGACTTCTGAACAATGTTGTAAGGTTTACCTTACCTCCCCTGATCTTAAAATCATCAATAATCATACAAGGTACTTCATCCACAACAGTATCTATAGTGGGAACCCATGTAACTGCAGTAGCTCTTCGAGTGGCAGGATTTTGTTTTAATTTATCGATCACATATGCGATCTGGTCTATCTTTTCATCCCAGTTACGCAATCTCTGACCATATGTATATTCAAAATCCTGCACATTTTCGCCAGTAATCAGCTGTTTGGCATATTCTTCAAGACGTTCCTCGTTCCAGGAGATATCTTTTGGTATTCTCTCGATATACGGGTTTTGGATAATGATCATCAGATTAAGGTATTCCCGAATCCTGCTGCCTCTCTCATCAGTGACCTCATTACCATGGTTCCAGATCAGATTCAATCCACGATACCATGCATCACTGATGCTGTTGGCCCTAATTACCCTGCCGATTTGAAGTGTCAATTTTATCGATCTCCATTATCAAGATAGATTCCAAAAGTTTTAATCTACTCAAAGTAGTTAAAGCTAATGCTATTATTATAATAAATGTGATTTCCATGGACCCTAATTTCATAAAAAGACATCCCGCCTCCAAAACAATTATAATTAAAAAAAGGTCATTTTTTGAAAATGATGTTACGTTACCCGGAAATGTAATTATCGGAACAGGTTCAAGTTTCTGGGGAAATTTGATTGTTCAAGGCAATCTTGAACTGGGTAGAGGGGCATTAATAAAAGGCAATGTTATCGCTGAAAAAGCCGTAATAAGCGCTGATTGTAATATCCAGGGCAATATAAAAGTCAAAAATGACCTATCACTACTGGACAGAACCAGTATTGGTGGGCTGGCCTATGCTGGAGGTAATATGATGGTGAGACCTTATGTATCAGCAAGAGCAGCAGAATGTGTTGGGAATCTTGAAATAACAGGAAGGACATATATAAAAAGCATTAAATCAGGTCACAAGATCGTTGCTAGAAGAGATTGATGGCCTTTTTTTGTCAATTGCTTTTTGAGATTCATGTGCTTGTTTCTTTGCTAAAGCATATGAGTGCAAGTAAAATTCATTCAAAATTATTGTAGCATCCTTTAATAGTTCGGCTTCGAACGTTCCTCTGGATAAATAATCCAGCATGTATACAGTGGCTATATATGCCTGACTGAACTCATCATGGTCGGGAAAGATTTTGGATGTGCTATTATATACTGTCAACCATGGTTTCTTAAATCGAGATGTAGGTCCATAACTTCCCGCACCCATCGGCCTTATGATTTCGATCTGTAGCAGATCTTCCTGTATTTTATCATATTTTGACTGGGTCCAACCTTCTAATGGAGATGGATTCGATTCATATTCTTTGTAAATAGAGTCCAGTATTTCAAGCAAATGGTCCTGAGTCTCATCCAGTTTGATCAAGTGGTAACCAGCTTGTAATCTGGGTGTTTGTACAAGGTAACTAGTAAAAAGTTCTTTAAGTTTCTGGGAGTCATCACCTTCAAACTCATCTAATTTTAGAAGGATCTGATATTCCCTATCAGAAAATTCAACAACTACTGTCTTGACCATATAATTCTCCTGCTTAACAGTATCAATTTATTAGTATATAATATATTATAATCCTTTTTCTTCAGTTTACCAGTTAAATCATCCATTTGATCTTCTTATATAACTACTTATTTGTCTTCTGCTATCCTTTTCTCCAAAAGCAGAGGATATAAATTAATTTTTTCCAAGAACTGACTTTCAATACTAAATGTATTTATAAATTTTCATTTATATTATATATTAATAACCTGAATAAGTCAAACGTTGCGACGGCACACCCAACCGCAGCAGAGCTGCGG
>JACUTQ010000213.1 GCA_014859725.1 Methanosarcinales archaeon
ATTTGGACTTGTGTTGGAACTCAACTCGAATTTATATGAATGAAGCAGGAAGCTCCTATCTTTTAAGATGGAGTCGTTCACTTTAATGCAAATGCCAAGATATAATAAATTCACCTGCATGTTCAACTGAACCATGGCAACTTGAAGGCGTACTTAAAACACTTCGTGAAGATGGATATGATGATATTGTTGCAATGGAAAATAAAACGGTTGTAACCAAACCCATGAAAGGTGCAAAACAGAATAAGTGGCTTCCAATTCTTGAAAAGTATAATGTGGATTTTGTTCCACTTACCGATGTCGAATGGGTAGACTATAAACCAAACGCAAAAATGCTCGCAATGAACAAAGTATTGAACGTCAGGCATCATTCAAACAAACATATTCATAAGGTACTGGTGGATTTATTGACAATACAGCGATTGTGCACATTCTCAATTGACATGGCAGGTATCATGTTCTTTGGAGGCACCCCACACACAACAACTGAATACAACTTCCCCAACCCGCACCCGGCGCATATTCACCCCAACACAGATACCCATGGGAGGGGGCAGGAATCATATTCATAGTTGGCACCCTGTTTCACATTCCTGACTCTCCGGACCCGGGCAACATGAATCAACAAGGTTGGCTGCCACCATGCCGCCCTCACGGGCTGCGGTGGCAGGGACTGCTAATTATATTGTTCCAATTAAATTACTCCGTAATTATATTTCCACGGGCAGCCACACCCATCCAAACACAAAATCATCCGCTCTGAATAAACCACCCAGATTAATCGAAAAGCACCTGCCAGCCCCCACACAACAAGGGAGGACGGAGTCAGATCGGGACGGGCACCCGGGCAGAGGGAAGACGAGAAGGGGCGGCAGGAGAGAAGAAGGAAGCAGCACGGAAGTATCCTGTTGCGAGGGGCATTGCCTTGCCTATTGATGTGTTCTTTTTGTTCAATGAGGTGTTGATCACGATCTGGCCCTATGCCTTCTCATTCTTCGGGGAATTGGTGGTGTATTATCCCACGATCCTGGAGATCAATGTGATGTTTGGATTTTTGGCCATGGCGATGCTGGTGTTTACTGTGTTGATAAGGGTGTTTGATATGGATGTGGTGGAGGATTAAAATGTATATTCGGTCCGACACGGATAGTATTGCAGACAACACTTGAGGACATCTCCCAAAAAATCCTTGATTTCTACGCCCTATAAATGAACTCAATGTCTTCCCTTGAGAAAGTCTTTAGCAGGTATAAAGAGAGCAGGTATAATGTACAACCGAAAAATACCATAATCAGAACATTCAAATCCCTGAAAAAGTACAAAAATATTCCCATGCCTGCAGCAGCAACAATGGGTTTGCTAATGATCTTATAAAGAGAAATCCTTTGCAGGTAACTGGATACAAAATAAAAGTTCAGGAAAAACAGGAGGATATAAGTTATTACTGTTGCTATTGCAGCTCCTATAAAACTATATGTAGGTATTAACAGGAAGTTTAACAGGATATTTAAAGCCGCACAAAATCCTGTGGTCAGGGTATTTATTCTCTGTTTATCCATTGATGCGAGTGTTACATAAAGAAGATAGCAGAAGAATTCAAAGACGGTGAACCATATCAACACTTGAAGGGCGAAGATAGAATTTACATACATCTCCCCGTAAAGAATTGAGATTATTTCCTTTGAGAAAAGTGTGATCATCACCGCTATCGGGAACACAATGATAGCAAGTAACTTGAACGACTTTTCATAAGTAAAAATCAATGAATCTCTAGAAGAACCATGTAGCCTGGACATAGTAGGATAAATCGACTCCATAAAGGCCGCAGATATGAGGGCTACAGCCAGGGGTATCTGGTATGCTGCACTGTACCATCCCACCACAGCATCTCCTTTCATGACAGAGAGCATGACAGTGTCAATTTTTATATAAATGGTTATGAAGATCATGGCCAGTCCGAAGGGAAGCCCCTCCTTTATGAGATATTTCCAGAACTCCAGGTCAATCTCGAACACCGGACTTGAAAATTTCCGAAATGTGATCGCGAAACTTGCCAAAATGTTGATCACGCCTGCGATCAAAAAGACTGAAACGACCTCAACCAATCCATATCCCATGAAGAGGACGATCAACCCTGATGAAACGAATATTAATCTCTCAAGGATATTTAATATTGCTTCGTATTCCATTTTTTCAAAAGCCCTGAAGACGCCTCTGGTGAGCTGGGAAAAGGATGTCATTATAGTATATATCCCGACGATGTACACCGCAAGCCTGGTCTCAACCGGATAGTCCATTATGTTTATGGTAAATACAATAAGGACAAAGGCAAGTATCGAGAGAAAGGTCTTCATAATGAGGATATTGCTCATATACTTGCCAGCAAGGTCCTTCTTCCTTGCAATGTCCCGTATTGTGAGAGAATGTATGCCCGGATCAAGGAACAACAAGAACAGGCTTGTGAAAGCAAAAGCAAAGGAATATTTGCCAAATCCAGAATCTCCTAAGATCCGGGCGATATAGATTATCAGAACCAGGCTCAAAATTCTGGTGATGATCTCTGCAGAGGCCAATGAAATGATATTTTTTATTATTCTTGGAAAGATCATTGTATGCTACAGCACTTTATAGATCCTGAATAAAACTTTTTGGTTTTTAAATTCTGAATAAATCAATTCTGATCCTGCAGGGGCTTCATCCACATAGTTCTGGAGATAATCGTAGATATTTTTCGCATGTTCACTTGATGTAAGAGTTGGGTCTGTAAATATCACGATATAATCTATCTCTTTATTTTCTATTCTTGTTAGAAAATCTTTTTCATTTCCGGGCGGAGCATAGGTGGTCCTGTAAACATAGTGGCTTAAGAACGTGGATCTCGGATATTTCATTTCCGGATGTAAAGGTTTGTTGATATTTATCCATCCGGGCAATTCCCAAATACTTGACTGGATCGTGGCATTTGCAGGAGTATTTTCATTTAGCCATTTACTCGCTTCAACAATCCCGTTCTGTGATCTGTCGGGATATTCTACCTGCCAATATATGAAAAAGATGGCATTGAGGAGTGAGGAAAAGATGACCAGGAAAATGATGATTTTACCAACGGTTTGCCATTTTTCTCTGTCCGGCTTGATAGTGACTAGAATGACAATAATTAACGCTGAGCCGAAAGT
>JACUTQ010000214.1 GCA_014859725.1 Methanosarcinales archaeon
GTAACCTCGGGGCTATTACCCCAACAAGAGGTGCGCTATGGGCTCTACTCGACAAGGATGGAGTGTCATGAGATTTGTAGCCAGCAACCCTGGTATCTGCGCGGATTCTGTCTACAAGGTTGCTCGCCTCATAGGAGGTGAAGCTAAATGAAAGAATCGGTGACAATTGCAAAAGAGGCGAAAAATAAAAAAGAGTTTTCATCTACAAGGAGCGATAATAACATTCAGGGGCTTCGAAATAAGCCCGAGAGGCAGCTTGGCTTTCTCCGGGGTGTGTTGATACTATAAGGCGTGATGGCGGCACACCCTCGGTTGAGAGCATTGCAACTGAATTGGGCAGCAAGTCTGCTGCAAAGCGTACACCTGTGCTGCGGGCGCTTCAGCAGACGCATGGCAACATGTATGTGCAGCGGGTGGTAGCAGGGATTCAGGCGAAGCTTGTGTTCGGGCAGCCTGGAGATAAGTACGAGCAGGAGGCGGATCGGGTAGCGGATGCGGTGATGCGGATGCCTGTGCCACAGACAGTATCCCGAAAGGATCTTGATATCCAACGAGTGTGTCAGGGATGTGAAGAAGAGGGACTTCGCAGGCAGCCTGAAGAGGAGGAAGAAGAACTTCTTCAGACTAAAGAAATATCAGGGCAGAATGCTGAAACCACACCTGATTTCGAATCTCGTATCAATTCCATCCGGGGCGGCGGAAAGTCGTTGTCTAAATCAAGCCGCGCCTTTTTCGAACCACGATTCGGAGCAGATTTCAGTGGAGTAAGAGTACATACCGATGGGCAGGCAGCAAGTACTGCAAAATCCGTTAATGCGAAAGCATTTACAGTGGGGCATGATGTTGTGTTTGGTGCGGGGCAATATATGCCAGACAATGTTAGCGGCCAAAAGCTCCTTGCACACGAACTGACGCACGTTATACAGCAAAATGGCGGCGGTATCAATAGGGTAAAAATGACACATATCCCTTTTTCCGCAATTATTTAACGATGGGAGGCTTCTGAACACGTTCAAATAGCAGAGCAAGTTTATACGGGCGAGGCTATGAAAAAACACTTCACCCAGATATTAGGAAAAGATGCATCGATAAAATTATCATTGGCGAACGCTCAAATCAGTTATGCACAAGCTGCCGCCATGGCTGATTTATTTGAAGATTTTAAACAAATGTATAACGCACCAAAGCATGAAATTGATACGCATTTAAGTATCATTAAGAGTGAAAAATCGGCCTTGATAACGGAAAGAAAGGGCAAGTCAAAGAAAAAACCTTTATCAGAACAATCAAAAACGATTCTTAAAGAAATCGATATGCGTTTTACTAAAGCTACCGCTGTTCGATATTTAGACCTCGCCAAAAAAAATTATTCACATTTTACACATGTTCATATAGGGGGTGGGAATAACAATATTCAGGAATGGCAAAAATTGCATGGAGAAGCCGCGGATGTAGCACAGCAGGCTAAAAAGAATAAAAGCGCGAATGAGTTAAGTATGGCTTTTGCAAGAAATTCATTTGCCGATCATTATTTGATGGATGCCTTTGCTGTTGGGCATTTAACCGCACGCTCCACCAAAGAAGATGAAGATGATATGCGAAAACACATTGCAAGCAAACTTGACGATGTGATTACCGAGGTCCTGATCGAGAAAATCGGAACGAAATGGTATTTGTTCTTTTTGCTCATTACGCCTGGTTTGGCGCATTTGACTGCCTTGTTGGCTTTTTTAACAGGGCAAGGCCTTGCCGGACGAGAAGATATTAAGTCCCTGCCTTTTAAGATTGTTCATGATATGGATAACAAATATGGAAGAAGAGTTGCAAATAAAAAGGGAGACGAATGGGAGGCGTATGGAGATAAATTCCTGCTTAGTAAGGAAAATTTGGAAAGTAATTACCCCAGAGTAGTCAATGCCGTAAAAATCTCTAAAAATGAATTGATTCATTCGGCTTCAAAAAATGAAAAACCCGGGAACAAACCCATAGAACTCTATCCATCATCATTTGAGAAGCGGAATTGGAATGAAGAGATGGCAGTGAAGGCGTTGAAGAATCTCGTCAGTGAAAAATTTTCCATGCTGAAGCTTTTATGGACGACAGATAATATCGTCAGGAGATATATCGAAAAAACTACACCAGAAGAAATGTACAAAATTTCCCCGGATGGCAAAGTCAGGATGATAAATGAGTTGCTGCCAGGTTGGACAGGGGGTGCGGATGAAAGAGCTATTTTGAAAATGATGAAGTATTCACAATCAAGGCAAGTATTTAATATTATGGAGCAAATTGGATTAAGTAAACTTGCTGCCAATATACACGGAAAAGAGTACAAACAATTTATTTCATTACTCGCCAACAAATATTCAAAATTGCCAGTAAATTTAAAAATTATTTTTATTAACAAATTGCTGGAGGGAGCCACATTAGATGTGGAAGAAAACGGAATCTTACAACTTTTGCGTCATTCCAGTTCAGGTGAGGTCTATCGGATTGTCAACGACGTAAGGTTTAAAGAGCTTGCAGATAATATTCATGGTGCTGAATACGACAAATTTATTTACATACTTGAAAATAAATATAGAAATGTTGGTTTAAACGGCAAAAAGGAACTGATTAATGCTTTACTTCAAGTTACAACGGGAGATCTTGAGGAATGGGCCATTAATGAAATTATTCGAAATGCTAAATCTAATGATGTGGCGACAATAATAAACACCATTGGGTTTGGTGATTTTGACGATAATATTCATGGTGGAGAGTACCGAACATTTCTCAATGTTCTTGTTAATAAATATAAATATTTGGATGTAGTACAAAAAATCCGCCTTATTAAAGCTCTATGTAGCGGAAGCACATCCGAAGTAGAAGAGGAAACCATTATATCCTTACTGAAAGATGCATTAACATCATCAAAGGAAGATTTTAAAACTATTGTCAGGAAAGTTGGGAAGAGTGAACTATATTCCGAGCTGACCGGAAGAGAAGAAAACCAATTTGAAGAAATGCTGGAAAATACTGGTATGAAATAAACCTATGGCGTCATTATGGGGTTGGAAATATTGAGTTTGGAGAGCCAATTTTCTACTGAGTATCCGTCTTCAAGTAAATGTCGAGTAGAGCCCATAGCGCACCTCTTTCTGGGGTAATAACCCCAAGGTTA
>JACUTQ010000215.1 GCA_014859725.1 Methanosarcinales archaeon
ATTAAAGGCTTAAATAGAGTACAAAGTTATATAAAAGTTAAGCAATTGACCATAACTTTCAAATCAACAATTTTCGAAATAATAAGTACAAACAATGTGTAATAATTTCTTTCAAAAAACCGAAGTATATGCCCCCTTGAATAATATTTAATACACAAAAATTCATAATGATAAATGACATGTCTAAGGTAAAATCTAAACTTGAATTAGATAACATTGCTTTAATGAACCATGAAACATACGAAAAATCTTGACCAACCCATCCAGCCTGCAGCCATTTTTAGCGGCATGTCTGTGGATGAACTGATAAACCAGATGAGCGGTTGTGCCTTTGGCGCTGGCCGATTGGCGGAAGCAGTTGATATCTATACTGCCATGCTCAGGGATACTGATTGTACCAATTTTTTTGGACTGGCAGGGGCCATGGTGCCGGCAGGTATGCGAAATATCGTCAGCGGTCTTATAAGGGACGGCCATATTGATGTGCTGGTCACCACAGGAGCCAACCTGGTGCATGATATTATCGAGGGTCTGGGACTGCACCATTATAAAGGATCTGACCTTGTGGACGATATCCAGTTGAAACATGACCAGGTGAACAGGATATATGATGTGTTCCTGCCAGAGGAGCACTTTTCTGACCTTGAGGAAAAACTCCAGTCAGTATATTCTGGACTGGAAGGGACAACCATATCGATCAGGGAGATGCTGACCCATATCGGAAGTCAGATCGAAGACCAAAACTCAATCCTGCGAAGTGCATATGACACCAAAATCCCGGTATACTGCCCGGCCGTCCAGGATTCCATCGTCGGACTGCAGGCATGGCTGTTCAAACAGACCGGGAACCTGGTTGTGGATGCATTTGCTGATATGACAGAATTCATGGATATATGCTATGATGCAAAGCGTACAGGAGCACTGCTGGTAGGGGGAGGAGTACCTAAAAATTATATCCTGCAGAGTATGCTGGTGACCCCGAAAGATTTCGATTATGTTGTCCAGCTTACCACAGACAGGCCCGATTCCGGAGGCTTGAGCGGTGCCACCCTGGATGAAGCCCTTTCCTGGGGCAAGGTGGGTGAGGATGCCAGGCATATGACCGTGTATGGTGATGCTACCATTACACTGCCCCTGCTGGTGGCGGCCGCCAGAAGCCGTCTTGGAGGCAGCATAAAATGAAACAGGATACACAACTGATACTTGCCATGGATGTAACTGACAGGGATGCTGCCCTGGACATCACAGAAAAAACCGCGCCGTATCTGGATGCAGTAAAAGTGGGCTACCCCCTGGTGCTTGTGGCAGGGATCGATATCATAAGTGACCTGGCCCGGTTCGCTCCTGTGATCGCCGATTTCAAGGTCGCCGATATACCCAATACGGACCGCCTGATACTGCAGCAGGCATACCGGGCAGGGGCGGCGGCAGTGATCGTTCATGCTTTTACAGGGCACGACAGTCTTGCTGAATGCGTGGCCGAAGCTGCAAAATGGAACCGTGGCGTCTTTGCCGTGACCGAGATGAGCCACCCTGGTGCTTCCGATTTTCTGGCATCTGCTGCTGAGGATATGGCAAGAATGGCAGCCCAATCAGGAGTCACCGGCGTGGTAGCACCTGCCACACGGCCCCAGCGTGTTCATACAATTCGGGAGATCGTAGGTGATCTTACAATAATCTCTCCCGGTGTGGGTGTTCAGGGTGGAAGTGCGGCTGATACGATAAAAGCCGGGGCCGATTATGTGATAGTGGGAAGGAGCATTTACCAATCAGACAATCCTGCTGCGGTCGCAAAGAAAATAACTGATGAGATATTAACTGTATTATAGAATATGTGTCAATGATGAAAAACTTCTACTGAAAATTTGTGTGTAGAACCCTATGAGTACTGAGACACATAATTATCAGATGTAATACTCTCAGGGTTTCGACTTAATAAGCCTGAATACATCTTTTAATGCAAGGTTTTGTTCAGATATTATATTTAATCCGGCTTTCTTGATATTTTCAGCTGTCTTACGGTTGATATTGACTCCCATTGCACCGAAAGTTAAGGGATTGAAGATATCTTCGATCATAGACAATATGGCATGCTTACTTTTCATATGCTCCATATTGATAACCATCCCATCTGGTTTGCATACCCTTTTCATCTCTTTCAAAGCTGCCACAGGATCAGGTATTGAACACAGCACAAATGTCGTTATCACATAATCAAAACTGTGATTTTCAAATGCCAGATGCTCTCCATCCATTACAAAAAGTGAAACATTATCCATATTTTCTGCTCGTTTTTTGGCATGTTCCAGCATCTTTGAGCTGACATCCATTCCAACAACCCTGCAATTTTCCGGATAATATTTTAGGTTCTTACCAGTTCCCACTCCAATATCCAGTACAAAGCCACTTAGATCAGATAGGATCTGCTTCCTCCATTTGCCAAACATCAGATACTCTACTGTTGATTCCATTATGTCATAAACATAAGAAATGCGGTTATATTTCGTGATGATCGACATTATATTATCTATCGCCGTTTTCAATGATAAGTATAGGTGGGAAAATGCAAAGCATGAAAATTAGAAAAGGGTAGTACGTTAAAATTCTGTTTTATGCGGGACCCACCACCTGCTACCACCCACCTAAGCATCAATCCCCACTTCGCACCAAATGCCCGAAGGAATAATCGAAAAGCCCCTGCCACCCCCCACACCACAAGGGCAGGCGGAGCAGATCGAGAGAGGCACCCGGGCAAAGTGAAGGCGAGAGGGGCGGCAGGAGAACTGAAGAAGGAATGGAGTGCTGGAATCAGTTCAATATTAACTGCTGATGGATTTTGCCGAGACGGGATTAACAGGATTTACAGGATACGAGGTAGCATCAATATCCAGTAAATCCTGTAAATCCTGTCCAGAAATTTAAGTTAACCAAACAATGTTGAGCATTTTATAAAAATCCCACTTCGCACCCAAAGACCGCTAGAATAATCGAAAAGCGCCTGCCAATCCCCTCACCACAAGACCGGGCGAAGCAGATCTGGACGGGCACCCGGGCCAGAGTGAAGGCGAAGGGGCAGCAGAAAATCCGAAGAAAGGTGAGGGCTGCCCTGCATTTGCGATAAAGTCTTCATATTTTCCTCTATCTGGCTAAG
>JACUTQ010000216.1 GCA_014859725.1 Methanosarcinales archaeon
CTTTTTTTCGTACAATATCATTTTTGTCAGATAATAAATTTATTAATGGTTTAATCCAATCAAAGGTAAAATAGCTGTAGAGTCAAAAATCCTCTTTTTTGCAAGAGATGATATTGCTTTGGCAGCATCTCCACGCACAGTATTATTGCGACTATTTAATGCCGAGATAAGACCTCTAATATCTTTCTTTACCTTCAGTTTGTTCACATCTAACATTGTTCCTGTGCTACCCAATTAATAACCAATATCAACGAAAAAACATCACACAAAGGGAGTGATAAACTCACCCTTATATTTTTTTGCAGTATTTTTTTTCATACCCTCCGAACTCCTCCATAAACATCCCGACCTTTCTCCTCACAGTCTCACTCTGATACTCCAGTTCATCCTCCACCTCACCCATATCAACCCGCTCAACAATCCTCAGTGCATCCCCAATCGCATCAGTTTCATACGTAGTTACCGAATGGCATGCCTTCATAATAAACAGGTCAGTAAGCGATACTATCCAGATACTAAAACCATTGATCTGCTCTTCTATCAACCTGGCAAACATGGACTGTGTCAGAGCAACATCACCTACAGTACCATATGAGATATCAATATACAGGTTCCTCTCAAAATCGATAAATCTCCAGACATTAGCACTCTTCCTGACCTCGAATCCCTGTGCAGTAAGAGCTTTGGCAAACCAGTAACATTCACCCTGGGTGGGAAATACAAAATCAAGGTCACGGGTAGATTTTTTCAATCCATGGTATAATAATGCAGTGCCTCCCACTGTTATTATACGCGGGTCATCCTTGAGCTGTTTACAGATAACATCCAGTTCCTTTTTGACACTTTCCCACGTCCTAAATCTCAAGGGCATCACCAAAGTATTCTCTTAACCCCTTACCATGCACAGGCAGCAAATGGTAATCACGATACACCTTATAGAAATCATCAAGAGTAAAAGCAATATGAACATTCCACCGCTGCTCGACCCTCTCTAAAAAATTGCGCCTTATCGATTGTCTGAATTCGTGATAAGGGAATATTTTATCCTCAATTACACCCCCCTCAATGTTGGTCGGATACTTTTCAGACAGGACCTTACGAAAAGCATCATTATGTTCCAATATATTAGCCACGTCTATCAGTGCAAGTAGATTATACCCAACTCCTGTATTAAAAGCAGCATCAAGAAGTTGAGCAAAATTAATGCTACCTGCATTGTTTATCAGGATGGTTGGAATATCGATAAGATAGTCCTTATCATGCGATTCCAGCATCTGGACAATCTGCTCGGATGTAACTGGTATTTCATCCTGCAAATTAATATTTACCATAGATTACCTATCCTGCTATACATTGTGGGATAATGCATTTTTAATTTCAGTGTTATTGTTACTGCTTCAACTCTCCTTTAATCTGCTCGCCCAATTCCTGTTTCTGGCTTGTCTCTCCTCCGATCTCAGCCAGCAGTTCAGCTCTTAGCCCATCCTGCACATCTGATAATTCCTGATTTCCGCTCATAGCAGCATCCATGGCCGAGGTCATAGTATTGGTTGCAACATTGACCTTTTCCATGCTTGTCCTGATATTAGTCACGGCTTTTTCAAGCTGATCTGTATTTATGCCAAGCTGTTTCTGGTATTTACCCAGATCGTTCCCGATCTCAACAACTTCTTTCAATCCCTGCTGCATTTCGATTACGTCGCCCATGCTCTGGGCCATCTCAACCATACTGCTGATGGTACTGACCTGGCCTTCCAGCATGCTATATCTGCGTGATGATACTCTGAATTCCCTGTCATTACCAGAAGACAGAGCCTGTTTTGATTCTTCCCTGGCTTTCTGCTTCTTTTTCTTGAGTTCATTTTCTCTTGCAGTCAGGCGTTGTTCATGGATTGACAATTTTGTCTTCAACGCATCTGGTGATACTTTTTTCTTAAGCAGTCCCATTTAAAGTTCCTCCTCCATCCTTTTTTGTTTAGCATATCTTATACAGATCTTGACGGCCTCAGAAGTGTTAATCGCAATTCCCAGTTCTACAAGACTATCAAGATAATTCTTTGAATCCTCTGATATTCTTGCGCTAATAGCATAAGATCTTTTAGTCATTGCTTGGCACATCCGTTTTCTATTGTATACAATGGAAAACGTTATATATATATATTCCCTATTTTGCAGTATAAGGAGGTTTATACTGTATACCCAAAAAATGGATGCGAGATGTAAATGATATCGCCAGGGATATTCCAAAACATCAGATTAATGGATTTTTTAGAAAAGATTTGATAATCCAACCAAATGAGAAAGCTGTGATAGTCAAGAACGGTCAGGTTTCAGACATTCTGGATAGTGGAAAAACCAGGATTGGAGGGCTTTTTAAGCCCGGACATTTTTTCAAAGATGTAGAAGTCATCATGATGGATACTTCTCCGAAGGATCTTAACTGGGACGTGAGTGAACTCTGGTCATCTGATAAGCAAAAATTGGGGTGCAAGGGAATTTTGCGATTCAGGGTCAATGATATAAAACGTTTTTTTTCAATGGTATATGCCTATAGTGAAGCAAATTCCAAGGGTGAGCGATTCTTAAGCATCCAGGATATTCATTCTCGCCTTAAAAGCGAGGTTCTGACAAGGGTCCTTGAACCGGAAGTCCACCAGGTACATATGGAAGATATTTACGGAAATCGTGACCTGCAGATCACTATTGAGAATGAACTCGAATCTCAGCTCAAACAGTCCCTGGATATGTGGGGTCTTGAACTGCTGACCCATACAGTAGAGTGGAATCTTGGTGAATATAAGACTGTGCTGGATGCCCACCAGACATTCCAGACAGAAGAGGAACTGGCTGAACTGGATACTCTCTCAAAGGAAGGAGGACATGAGCGGATAGGCAGAGTTGAGGTTGCAGAGGTGCGCGCCATGCATGCCCCTATTTCTGTGGAAAAGGACTTCGGGAGAGAACAGCATCTAAAGGATGCAAAATCACAGCTGGAAATAGAACGTCTGGAAACCGAAGAAGACATGAGGGCTGCACGAGATGGTATTAAAGTTTTAGAGGAGATGAAACTTGCCAAGGCCAGGGGAATGCGTGCCCAATCTGAAGTGGAACAGGACATGAAGGATAGG
>JACUTQ010000217.1 GCA_014859725.1 Methanosarcinales archaeon
AGGATAGGACCTATGGGTAATAGCCAGATCCTGTTGATTAATGAGATCTCCGATTATTCATACCATTACAACTACCGTTATCACAAGGAACTGGTAGAACAGGCAGTTAGAGACCTTGAAATAAGGAACCATACCACATACACACATATGGAACCGAGTTATGTAGCTCATGACAGGCATCCCATAGATGAAATTATTGCTGGTAACATGATAGAATATTCCGAGAGCACGATCCAAAGCCATGAAGCCGTGATAAAAGACATTCAGGCCGGCACGTATGACAGGTACGATTACGAAGCGGGCTTTTCGGATGAGGAACTGATAACAGAGGCCAGGCAGACGATCAACAAGAATAAGACACTCATCGAGCACCTGCGAAATGAGGCTGCCGAACAGGAAGTACACCGGCAGCTTAAGGATCTCGAGGAACTGGTCAGGATCCCGCAGATAATGAAAGAGGCCATAGCGGAAGGCGGACTCGATCCTGCCTGACTGCAGCGCATGAAGATAATCAGAGATAAAGTGCAGGCCATGCTCGATAAAGTAGACCGGCACATGGCCGTGATCTTATCTTCCCCGGAGAGTGAATATGATGCAAAGATCAATACTCAGCCAGGCAATACCACAGGAAACCCAGGTAGTGGAGCATGACGCATTTGACAAAGACACGTTTTTGTCAATGAAGGATAATGCGCAGGCTTTACTTGACGCACAGGAAAAAGGCACCCGGGAACTCAATACATTCCCGCCGCTCATGCAGGATATGTTCAACAGCCTGTATAAGTACAGCCCGAAGGTACGGGAGCCTAACCAGCTCAAGAGTTCGCACAGGTTCAACCACAGCCTGGTGAACAAGGCTACAGAGACCGACCAGTATAACCACCTGCGGCAGTACACGAAACTGGATGAAGTGAACAGCGCACTGGCCACGGTCACGATAGCAAACAAGCTGACTGAGACTATCAAAACCGAACTTAAGGAACAGGCAGAGGAAGCCAATAAACTGGCTCAGCAGGAAGTTACCTGCCAGAATGCCTGTGACAAAGCTGACAGCCTGCTGGATATTGCCAAAAAGGCCAGAGGCACACCACAGGCTAAGGACCTGCAGGATAAGGCAAATCAGGCACAGGCTAAAGCCGGTACAACGCAGAAAAAACTTGAAAAGATGCAGGCGCAGGCTGAGAAGAATATGGCAGGCTCGCAGCAGAAGATCAGGCAGGCCATGAGATCTGCAGAACTGGATGCGATCCGGGATGTCAAGGAAACCTCTGAACTCATGGAAGCCTGGGGAACCGAGCCAGGACAATTGACTCAGCTCCCTGCAGAGCAGAGGCTAGAACTCGCCCAGAAACTTGCCGGAAAGGATAAGCTCAAAAAGCTGGCCGGGATGCTGGGACGGTTCAGGCGCATGGCTATCCACAGCCAGAAGACCAAGATCAATCACGGCCTGGATGAGGTTCATGATATGGAAACAGGCAGTGACCTGGAGAAAGTGTTACCCTCGGAACTGGTGAACCTGCGCCATCCGCTGCTAAAGAAACAGTTCCAGCGCAAGTTCACAGAAGGCCAGTTACTGCAGTACCAGCTTAGAGGCAGGGAGAAAGCAGGGAAGGGTCCGATCGTATGTTGCGTGGATAGTTCGGGCTCAATGGGTGGAGATAACGAACTCTGGGCTAAGGCAGTTGCTCTAGCACTGCTGGAGATCGCACAGATGCAGAAACGGGCATTTGCCGTAATCTTCTTCGGATCAGAATCTGACCCGCTGGAGATCATTGAGGTCCATAAGGGTGAGCAGAACATCATAGATAAGGTCATCCAGATTGCAGAATATTTCTTAAACGGCGGGACGGATTTTGAGAAACCGCTCAATGCTGCTATAGAGCTGATTGAGAAAACTGAGTTTAAGAAGGCAGATATCGTGTTTGTCACTGACGGTCATTGTGGCGTATCTGATGAATGGCTCCAGGAGTTTGTGAGGCGCAAGGCAGAGAAGGAAACCAGGATACACTCTGTTCTTGTTGAGATGGTGCAAAGCAATGAGACCGTGGACAGTTTCAGTGACCAGGTATCCACGGTTATGGATCTGACTGTGGACAGCGCAGTTGAGATCTTCCAGGGAGTATGAGTGTTGTCAACGACCGACCGGATTGGAAATGGCATCAGGGCTGATGCTCTATAGTTATACTCTGATGGTATTATTCATATTTTTCAAAAAGATTTGGCAAGGATTTTTTGAGTGAATTGAATCGCTTGTCACATCCATTTTCGATGGGTTCATCAACATTTTTTAAACAATTAATACCAATCTCTAACATGTCAACAACTTTCCGTAAATGTTTAAAATAATGATCTTCACCGAAAGTATTTTTCATTGTAGGTTTTGCTAGAATACCATAATCAAAGTATACACGGTCCGACTTTAATAGATAAATATCCTTTATATCGATCGGCGGAAGATCCAACCCATGTTTATGAAATTCCGAGTACATTAATAAAAATTGTTCATGCCATCCATTGGGACAGGTTCCAAAAATGGATTTAAGATATTCTTCTCGTTTTTGAATCATAAATCCTTTTGAAGTCCTAATTATATTATAGTTTTTATTTTTCTCACGTATAGGACATACACCGAACAAAGTCAATATCCCAATCAATGAAGACATTGCAGCATAATAAAGTGTCCCTACAGTTGAACCTGGTAAAAAACCAGAGTTGAAATCATTACACAGTCTTGAACCACCATTCATTAAATGATAATAAAGTTCTGCCGTAGCCCACAATTTATTGCAAGCTTCATTCATTTGAGTACTTGAACGATAGATTAGATGACAATTAAATTGAACATATAATTCGTCATCAGGAGTAATAAGGATGTTTTTATAATCATTAAAAAAAGGTTGAACATCCAATATTTTCCCTTTCCATAATTTACTTTTATTTGCAATAACAATATCTGCTAAATGATTGTAAACAGCATTTGGATTTCTTGGATATGGAAGTATGTCTTCTTTTATCATATCAAATTCCTGTGTGTCTCATTATTTATAATATTCTTCTTTTGTAATCTCTTTAGTAACTTGATATTCACTAA
>JACUTQ010000218.1 GCA_014859725.1 Methanosarcinales archaeon
GCAAAACCTTTCCAGGTAATCGTGTTGATCCCATTCTGGCCTGTACAATGGCTATAATACTCATTATCTGCTTACCTTCCAGTTTATAGGTAAAATCATATTCTCATCGTCTTCTCTTAATGAATAAAGCTTCAGGACTACATTTTTAACATCGGCCTGATAAACAGATGATAACATAATTTCTTTAATGTTTTGCAGACTATCAACTCCAACAACGACCTTATCCACGAAGTTATTAAGAATTGCAAAGTTAAGGCACAGCGCAGCAACTGGAATATTAAGTTGTGCAGCCAGTGAATGAAGATCTGAGATTTTGCATTTTATTTTTGCAAAATAATCATCCAATTCGGATGGTTTTTTAAAAACCAACCCCTGAAGGAACACAGACCTGACAAATATTTCCACCCCCATCTTTTTGAGCACCGGGAAATACTCCTCAAACCGCCTGTCAAAAATGTTGTATGGCACCTGAATGATATCAACATTAATCTTCTTCTCGATAATGTAATCAAGTTCAGAGGGATAATATAATGAGAGTCCTATCTTTTCGATTTTGCCCTCAGATTTCAGTTCCTCTAATATACTCCATATTTCAGGATTATCCATGCAATGCTGGAAGCTGTGACACATGTATCCGTATAGCCCGTCAATACCAAGCCTTTCCAATGAAGATTCAAATACGTTTATTACATCATTAGAATCACATTCTGGCAATTTAGATATGATCTTAAATACATTTCCATGTTTTTTAATGAAATTCCCGATTACCAGTTCACTATCCCCATATGCATAAGCTGTATCAAGAACGTCAATTCCAGATCGTATGGATTCATAAAGGATCTCAAATGCCTCTTTTTCAGGGATCTGTCCTTTTTTATTGCTGATGCCATAATCCAATCCGAACTGTACAGTTCCCAGTGCGATCTTATTTTTATCCATTTATATATCCTTTAATCGTTTCAACCACATATTCCAGTTGTTCCAATTCCATCTTTGGAAACAGTGGCAATGTGATTATCTGCTTAAATACGTCTTCAGTCACAGGGAACACTAAGGGATCAAAACCAAAATTCTTCACATAATAACTGTGCCTGTACACAGGAATATAATGCAGGTTCACGCCAATATTGGCACTGCGCATGTACTTGAAGAACTCATCCCTGTTAATCGATTCATCCACCAATATTGTATACAGATGCCAGGCATGCCTGACATTATCCTTTGTAACAGGCAGTGTAACAGCATCAATATCTCCAAGAAGCCTATTATACCTTAATGCCAGTTCATTGCGCTTATCAATGAACATATCCAGTTTCTTCAACTGCGATATTCCCAGAGCCGCCTGAAAATCAGTGATCCTGTAATTCCTGCCAAGATACTTCATATCATATGCCCACGATGAATCCGGACCGTACCTGTCCTGCGCATCCTTGTCTATACCATGACTTCTAAGAAGCGACATGCGTTTATATAATCCTTCTTCCTCCGTCGTAACGGCTCCACCTTCCCCGGTTGTGATATTCTTCACAGGATGGAAACTGAATATCGTAAGGTCTGCAAAATTCCCCACCTTTTTGCCATTGTATTCAGCCCCTATTGCATGACATGCATCCTCAATCAGGTACAGGTCGAATTCATCTGCAATGTCCCGGATTGCTTTGATATCACACGGCTGCCCCGCATAATCCACATAGATAATTGCTTTCGTATTCTTTGTGATCTTTCGCCTGATATCTTCCGGGTCAATATTGAACGTATCACTACAGATATCTGCAAACACGGGTTTCAGACCATTATAGAGGATGGCGTTGGATGTCGCAACAAATGTAAAGGGAGTGGTTATGACCTCACTACCTTCTGGTAAATTAAGTGACCGGACCGCGATATCCAGTGCACTTGTCCCGCTGTTGACAGCCACGCAGTAGCTGCATCCAAGATAAGAACACAGTGCATCCTCGAATTCTTTGATCTTTGGCCCTGTTGTAATCCAGTCGCTTTTAAGGACCGTGACGACCTCGTTGATGTCGTCGTCATCAATCCACTGTGTGCCGTAGGGTATGAAATCCATGTTTGTGCACAACCATCTTAGTAAATATTTCAATCAATCTAACTTTTGTTCAGGATAATTATTATAATCTTTTTTAAGTAAGCTTACTGCCATGCGGCTTTTATTATCAACAGATGGGTCTAATTTTTTTGTTTCATGGTGCCCGGTCATGTGCCCAATCAATTTATAAATGTTCGAACATGTAAACAATTTGGTATAATCTTGCTTATACGTCCACATTTGTTTATCATTAAGGTGATGATAATTTACTTTATTTGGTGAATCCGGCATAAAATCCCCGATTATCAAAAGACCGCCATCTGATAGTACGCGGTCGATTTCAGAAACAGATTTGAACAATTGCTCGCGGCCAATCCAGTGAAACACAAAGTTAATAATAACCAGATCAAATTTTTGATCATTATCAAATGGCAATTCATTTGCCACAGCCCTGTGAAATTCTATATGGGGGTACTTTTCTTTCCCAGCCTTAATTGCTAATTCAGACGGTTCTACTGCAACGCAATTACAACTATGTATCCTATTAATTTCATTGAGCCTCCAACCATTGCTGGCTCCAATTTCCAATACTTTTTTCGGAGTAATGTTGTAAAGTTGAATTAGATTAATTACAAAATCGCATTCATGCGTACCTACAAGGCTGGTAGCATTTCGTTTAAACCAATTATCTCCTTCATATCTTAAAAAAACATTATCCTGGCTCATTGCATCAGCTCTTTCATATAATGTGATTAGGTGACATGTTCATTGGGATCTGATCCATCCCTTCATTAACTCGATGCCTTTTATGAGCGGAGTTTTTGGTTCCCATCCCAGCACCCGTTTAGCTTTCGAGTAATCACACACAAGTTTTGGAATTTCACTCTGCAGATGGATGTGCTCAACATGCCTGATCTGCCCCTCGTCCTTGCAGATCAATGCGGCAAGGTCATTTACCGTGATATCCTCGCCAAGCCCTGCATTCAATATCTCACCATTCGCCTCATCCGAGTATGCAGCCTGTA
>JACUTQ010000219.1 GCA_014859725.1 Methanosarcinales archaeon
TCAATCAACTCATTTTTACCTGAAACTCTAATTCCTCTTAACATGCTTCTGGTCATTTTACTAAATAAACTCTCAATAATATTCAGCCAGGAAGCATGTTTTGGAGTAAAAACAAATTCAAATCTTTGCGGGACAGTTTCGAGATGTTTTTGAGTTTCTTTTGACGTATGCACTTTAAGGTTATCAAGAATTACAACAATTTTTATTTTTTTGGGTTAATATGAATCCATTTCTTTTAGAAATTCGATGAATTCAATACTCCGATGTTTATCTCGTATCTTGTAATGAATTACTCCGGTCAATAGATCAATTCCAGCCAGTAATGAAAGGGTTCCATATCGAACATATTCATAATCACGCGATATTGTTGGATGTTTTCCTTCTACTGGCATTAAATCTGGATGTTTATTACCAATCGACTGTATTCCTGGTTTTTCATCATACGAAACGATTGCCATGTCGACATCACCCCCTTCAGAGTTTATTTTTTTCAATAATTCCACTTTTTTGTAAGTATGCAATACAGTAACGTTTTTCGAATCAAAATCCGGATCTACTTGACGAATATAAGACGAAATTTTATGAGGTTTTATGTTACTTTCCCCAAGAATTTTAGATATTGTTACAGAAGAAATCTTTGAAACTTCAGGAAATCCCATTGCTATACATTTTTTTTGAATATGTTCAGCTAACAATTTATGTGTCCAGAGTTCATGTGGATATCCAACATCCTTTGGTTTCATGCTGTCAATGGCGGTCTAAAAATCCCCACTTTACAATTTTTGGTGAAAGCACCAAATATTGTTATCAATGTTAGAAATGGAGGAATGGCTAATGGTAAGAGATTTACATACACGAGGAATGAACATCACTCAGATATCCAAAAAAACAGGATATGAAGGACTGCAATCAATTGACGCGGTACCTGAATATTTCTTAATCCGGGAAGAAACAAGGAAGATTGCGTGATGTTCAAGATTAACCAGTTCCAGGTAGAACTTGATCAGCTGGTCCATGAGTTCTTTGGGGACGTTATACAGGTTGCCCATAAGCTCAAGGTTTTCTCGTGCAGTCAGATCAGGGTAAAGACTGTGTTGCTGGGGAACGATGCCTATGAACTGCCTGATCTTATTAGGGTCCTTTTGCACATCGTAGGATGCGACCCTGATGGTTCCTTCGGTGGGTTTTATCAATGTGGTCAGCATTGCGAAAGTGGTTGATTTGCCTGCTCCATTAGGTCCTATCATACCGAAAATCTCCCCTTGCAGTATTTCAAAACTGATATTGTCCACTGCTACTATTTTCCTTTTCCGTGCCGAAAACACCTTGACCAGGTTCCTGACCTCAATGAGCGGTTCGATATTACAAAACCCCCTAACTATGCCGTTAATTTCTCCTTCTTCTAACTGCGATCATAACCAGTATTATTGAAATTGTTAATAGAACTTCAAAAGCCGGGCTTTTTGGTGTTTCTGTTGAAGGAGTTGATACCACCACAGTGACTCGAAATTCCTGAGACGGTGCACCACAGGGAGGTAGTTCATTTCTGCAGAGGGGATCACCTACAGCCATCAAGGTGGTACTACCTGGATTATGAGCTTCGAATAACCCCTGAGCACCCCTTACAACCAGCACGTTTAGGACACGACTTATTATGGTTTGATCTTCTACTGTGACATTCCAGTCATAGTCCTCACCCAGATTTAGCAGGAATCGTTCTCCGAATTGAAGGCTAATTGTCTGACCATTCTCATCAAGAGTGATAATTTTTTCTTCAGGTGGGGTCTGTGCAACTCCCGTGCCTATTGATAGCCAGATTATTATTCCGCAAAGTATTGAATAAATTAATAATTTATTATATAACCTCACTAAACTCCCCTAGAATAATATATAGTTTCTATTAAGTTAAAAAGTTTTTCTAATATCCGATTGCAAAGAGGTGACAGGTGGGATACTGGATGTGGAAACTGATGCGGTAAAAGCAGTGGATGGAATACTCGCACATATCGAGGAGAAACGAAAGAAACTCGGGATTTGAGAAGATATGCATCTGATTTATTCTGACAATGGAGTCAGAATTGCATTTTTTCAATTTTTGTTTCAAGGTAATGAATTAAGGCGAAAAGCTTATTAATTTATATATCGAGTATATATTGGGGAGGAAAAACTTGAATACCAAACAAACAAGCGAAAAAATAAAAATTATAGAAGAAGGAATAAGATATCTCTCAGATCTGAACCTGCTTGATGCTTTTTATGATGAAATTTGGAAAAATGAAATAATTAAGTTGCTAGATAAATGCTTATATGAACGAACATATCACGATTTATCTTTAGAGGAAACCGAAAAAACACTTCAACAGGTCGTTGAATGGTTTGGAGATAATTATGGGTTAGCCTCAATAAAAGGAGAATTTTGGATCATTTCAGTTGGGGCCGTTGAAGAAGGTGGCCATCGATGGTGGTTCAAAATCAAAATAAATACAGATAATTTAGAAACTGCTCGAAAAGTCATTATGTTTCATAAATTATTAAATGAAAACTGAAAAGATACCATAGCTTTCTTTGTTATATCTGCCAGGCACAGGATTTCGATCCTTGTAATGTATAAGGGGTTGAAAAATAATACCCCCTTTCATTCAAGTATAAACCCAATCCTGTCACATAGTCACCAAATGACATTTTCATCAGTTCGGATCAGTTGAACAACTTGGGCAAGGTTTTCAGTCGACGGTTTTTCAGGAACCTTATTATTTTGTATCAAATACGAAGTGTGCTATACCATTTGCAATATCGTATAAAATCAAATCAATTTCAAAGTAAAGATTACTTTCCTCATCAATATTAACTGCCTTTTGACCCATCTTCGTCAGATTGAAATCAAAACGCTATCTGTCAACCCCCTTGATTTTCGAGTCTGTACTACAACTATTTAATCCCAATTGACTTTAAGTATTCACTCTCCCCCAGATACCTACAATTGAACATTCCCATGATGCTTTTTTGCACATCCGTAACAGGCATAAGCTTTTTACCTTCACATTTAGTCCCCCTCACGCCCAAC